>JBEDAP010000122.1:0-6110 GCA_041177705.1 Bacteroidota bacterium | reverse complement strand
CCCCTGAGATAAGCTGCGGTTAAGCTCTTTTTCGATTTAATGAGTTCGTTGTAGCTGCCTTCTGCAACTACTTCTCCACCCAAGTGACTGGCTAAGGGCCCCATGTCGATGATGTGATCGGCCTCTTTCATCATCATTTCATCGTGTTCTACTACCACAACAGAGTTGCCCAGATTTCTCAAGTTTTTTAATACGGAGATGAGGCGCGCAGTATCCCTGCTGTGCAGTCCGATGGATGGCTCATCTAATATGTACAAGGAGTTTGTGAGATTACTACCTAAACATCGGGTGAGTTGGATACGTTGGCTTTCACCGCCACTGAGACTATTGGCTAAACGATCCAAGGATAAATAGCCGAGTCCAACATCCAACATGGTTTGCAAGCGCTGTTGAATTTCAAGCAATACTCTTTTGGAAATATCTTTTTCATATTTGGTCAGTTGCAGTTCCTCAAACCATCTGAATAAATCTTTTACAGGCAGCTTGCAAAGCTCTCCAATATGGGTTCCTCTTATTTTTACATAGAGTGCTTCTTTGCGAAGTCGATATCCTTCGCAGGTTGTGCAGGTAGTTCTTCCTCTGTATCTGGATAGCAGAACCCGGAACTGAACTTTGTATAAATTCTCTTCTACTTCTTTAAAGAAATCGTTTATTCCGTAGGCATGTTTATTTCCCTTCCAAAGTTGTTCTTTGTGTTCCTTGCTTAGGGATGCATATGGTTTGTGAATGGGGAAGTCAAATTGTTTAGCCCCTTTGATAAATTGTTCACGCCACCAATTGAGTTTTTCTCCTTTCCAGGGTGCTACGGCTCCGTCATAAACACTCAGCCTTTGATCGGGTATGATGAGATCCGGGTCTAACCCCAAGATTTGAGAATAACCCTCACAAGTTGGACATGCGCCATAGGGGTTGTTGAATGAAAATAGATTGGGAACAGGTTCTTCAAATTTCATTCCATCCAATTCGAAGCGATTGGAAAAAGAAACAGGTGTTTTATTGTCTGTTTTGATGCAGAGGTAACCCTCTCCTTCATAGAAAGCCAGCGAAATTGAATCTTTGATTCTGTTTGTTTCGTCTTCGTCAAATTCTTTAACAACCAGTCGGTCTATTAATAGAAAATGTGTTGAGCTAGGTTTGAAATCATTTCCCTCTATTAAATCCTCTATTGATAAAATCCGATTATCCTTGGCATCGAAAAGACGAGAAAATCCCTTTTGAAGTAAAATATTCAATTCTTCCTTGGGTTTTCGATTGTTTCCTCCAGGAAGAGCGGAAAGAATATATACCCTTGAATTTGTATCGAGTTGGTTGATGTGTGTAAGAACATCCAATACATCTTGCTTTTTAACTTCATTTCCTGAGATGGGAGAAATGGTTTTTCCAATTCGGGCAAAAAGAAGCCTCAGGTAGTCATAGATTTCAGTCATACTACCTACCGTTGAACGCGGAGTTCTTGTAACTACTTTTTGTTCGATTGCAATGGCGGGGCAAAGGCCGGAAATATGGTCAACATCCGGCTTATCCATTCTCATCAAAAACTGACGAGCATACGCACTTAAACTTTCGGCATATCTTCTTTGACCCTCTGCAAATAGGGTATCGATGGTCAACGATGACTTTCCGGAGCCTGAAACACCCGTAACAACAGTGAGTTTATCCCTAGGTATTTTTACGTATACGTTCCGTAGATTGTGCATGCGCGCACCTTGGATGAAAATATCACCAGATGCCATTTGCTTTTTTTCTTTTCCTTTCTTTTCCTTTGCTGGAGCGGGTTTCGACATATCAGACTGCAAATATAAAAGTAAACTGCTTAAGGACTACTGCGTATTTCCACGCGTTCTTAACACTCCTTTGACATTTTAACGCGTAGGAGCATTACACGTAAATACGTATTTCTCAAAAAATAGTTCAATAATATTTTCACACGCTATCGCATATGAATAGTTTTGACTTGTGAATGCGATAAGCGTTCGATCAATCCAACCATTTAAAAACCGTTTTATGAGATCCAATTCTAACCTTACCGACCAGCAGTTGATTCAACTTTTTGTTAGTGGCGATGTAAATGCCTTAGACGAGTTGATTAAGAAGCACAAGGACCGCATTTTCACTTCTATTGTAATATTGGTGAAAGACCGTGGACTTGCTGAAGACCTTTTCCAGGAAGTTTTCATTAAAATCATTGATACCCTCCGTTCTGGAAGCTATACCGATGAGGGTAAATTTCTCCCCTGGGCTTTGCGTATTGCGCACAATTTGTGTGTTGATCACTTCAGAAAGGCAAAAAGAACACCCGTTGTTTTGAACAAAACGGACGATTACGATATGTTTGACAACCTTAACATCTCTGAAGAGGGTGCTGAAGGTAAAATCATGAAAGCTCAAAGCCATGAGCGAGTACGCCAAATGTTGGATATGCTTCCTGACGACCAAAGAGAAGTTATCGTTTTAAGGCATTTTGCAAACATGAGCTTCAAGGAAATCGCTGATAAAACAAATTGCAGTATCAATACAGCATTGGGAAGAATGCGTTACGGGTTGATCAACCTGAGAAAGTTGATGGTTGAGCACCAGGTGGCTATCTAATCTCTTCTTTTACTGATTGGCTTTGAATGTTTCTAGTCCACATCTCAACCAAGCTGCAAAATCTCCCGGATTGGGTGTATATCCAACAGGGGGGGTTAAAAGTTGCTCAGATGGCGAAAGTGCCACGTACCAGGGTTGAGAGGTTGCATTGAAATTCTCGGTTTGAAATAAACTCCATTTGTTTCCTACGGTTCGAATTGTTTCTACGGCACCCGATTTAGTGGTGTAATTGCGTTGTTCCGTTACAGGGAGGTTTTCTTTATCATCTACATAGAGGGAAACCAAGATATACTGTTCCATCAATTCCTGTACTTCCGGTTTAGTCCATACGTTTTCTTCCATCTTTCTGCAGTTCACACAGGCCCATCCGGTGAAATCGATGAGCAAGGGCTTATTCTGCTGTTTTGCAACTGCCAATGCCTCTTCGTAGTCTTTGTAGGGTTCATCGCAATTGATAGGATTGGCATAAAGGCTGTAGCAAACCGGAGGCGGAAATCCACTTACCAGACTTAGGTTGGCTGATTTGGTGTTGGTGAGACCGGGCGATAGATAAAATAGGAAGATCAAAACTGCGAAAGCTATCACTTTTCGTCCTGCAGAAATTTTTTGTCCTTTGCTATCGTGTGGGAAATGGAGCCAACCCATCAGATAAATGAATAATCCCAAGAAAATCAGAATCCATACCCCAAAGAAAACTTCACGCTTGATCAGCGACCAATGTGCAACCAGGTCTGCATTGGAGAGGAATTTTAGCGCCAAAGCCAATTCAATGAATCCCAAAACAACCTTTACTGTATTCAGCCAAGAGCCACTTTTTGGCAAGGAGTTTAACCATTGTGGAAACAATGCAAACAATCCAAAGGGCAGTCCCAGTGCAACGCCAAATCCAGCCAGTCCAGCAGTTAACGGCCATGCTCCTTCAGTAGCGGTTCCAACAAGCAGTGTGCCTAAAATAGGCCCTGTGCATGAAAACGACACAATCGTAAGTGTCAACGCCATGAAAAAAACACCCATGATGCCAGATCCTTGTTTGGCATTTGCAGAATTGGCTAAACTTCCTGGAAGTGTGATTTCAAAATATCCAAAGAATGAAATAGCGAAGAAGATGAAAATTGCAAAGAAGGCAACGTTTAAGTATACGTTTGTGGCGATGTCGTTGTAAATCGTGGGACTCACATTGCCAATTAAGTGGAATGGTATGCTAAACGATACATAAATCAAAAAAATGAAAAGCCCGTAGAGTGCAGCCAGTTGTTTTCCTTTTGATTTATTGGCACTGTGTTTGGTGAAATAAGAAACAGTGAGAGGAACCATCGGAAATACACAGGGGGTTAATAAGGCGAATAAACCACCAAGAAATCCAAGGAAGAAAATCTTCAAGGGTCCACTTTCAGCTTGTTTTTGTTCGCCTATATTGCAGTCTTGAAGTGGTTTGTTGATGTCTAAGTTTTGAATAACTATACGATTCTCTGATTTTTTTCCTCCTTCGAGTCTTGCTTCCAATTTGGCAGTTTCTTGATAAAATTCTCCCGAAGCATCTTTACCAAAACTGTAGTTGAGGTTTACCAATAGCTGTTCAGGTACATCACCAGAAAATTCAATTTGTGCCTCCCAGGCGGTTCCTGTTGAGGAAAAGGTTACGGATTGTCCTTCGAAAATTTGGCTTTTACTATTTTTGATTTTTCCATCTACCCATTTGAGTGTATCAATGATCTTAACTGTTCCATCGGATAATTCAATGCCTGCTGCTGCGAGTCCATCGAAATTCATGTCCGGAGTAAAAACCTCCCAACCTTTTGAATCGGTTAATTCAAAACGCAATTTAAATTTCTTTGTTTCAACTTTTTGAGTGGTGATATTCCAATTCAATACCGGAGCGGCTTCTTGTGCGTGAATGGTGAGTGCAAACCATGCACAAAACAGGGTTAAAAGTGCTTTCATTTTCATGAATTGCTATTATCCTCCTACAGGAATTTTGAAGGTAGTTTCGGAAGGCGGAAGGCATACCTCATCGTTGCAAACCATAAATTCGATTTTCCCGTTTATGCTGGATTTCGCTTTTGTTTTTGCTTGAACGATTTGAACAAAGGTTACAGTCTTTTCATAAAAGTTTACTTTGCCTCCCCAGGCTTCTTCCACTTTAGTAACTTTTTTTCCAATTTCTGTTGTCTTGCCTTCTAGCGCAAACAACGGATTGGGAGTAAAGGAAATGGTGGTGGCAACGGGCCCCTCAATTCCTGCATTTTGTGCGTACAAATGAAAATTTCCATTGATAGAGGCTGTTAAACGCAATTCGTATTTTTTGTCTGCAATCTTTTTAGAGGTATAGCTCCAAACTACCTGCTTTGCAGAGCCACTTTGTGCAAATGCATGCATCCAAACAAACTGTGCCAATAACATCCCTACAATGATTCGCGTTTTCATACACTTTATTTAAGCCAAAGAAAATGCTGCATTTGGTTGAAGCAGCAATGCATTGAATATGTTTCTGCCATCTGCATTTCCTAAAACAGCTGAACAAGCTCTTTCCGGATGAGGCATCATTCCAAATACATTTCTGTTTTTATTACAGATGCCAGCTATATTTTCCATGGTGCCATTTGGATTTGCAGCATCGGTGATAGCGCCTTCTGAGTTGCAATACCGGTAAATAATTTGATCGTTTTGTTTGAGTTCACTTAAGGTTGCTGCATCTGCATGAAATCTTCCTTCACCATGTGCAATTGGAATTTTCAAAACCAACCCGTCAGCTCCTTTTATAAAAACGTTTTTACAAACAAATTGTTGATTCGCATTCTTAAGCAATACCCCAGGAAGGAGCCCGGATTCACATAAAATTTGAAATCCATTGCAAACGCCTAAAACCTTTCCGCCTTTCTGGGCAAATTCGATGGTGGCTTGCATCATGGGACTGAAACGGGCGATAGCTCCGCAACGGAGATAATCACCATACGAAAACCCTCCGGGAAGAACAATGCAGTCTTCCGTAGTAAAGGCGGAAAGATCATGATCCTTGTGCCAAAGTTCAATGACTTCCTGTCCTAAATCGTTTCTCAGGGCTCCAATCATGTCGCGATCGCAATTCGACCCCGGGAAAACTACCACACCAAATTTCATGGGAATTATTTACTGCAAATTTACACCCTTTCATCAAAAAAGGGGCATGGATACTTGATTTTAACGGATCATCGAAAGGATCAAAATAGCAAATAAAATCAGGTTGGGTATGTAGTTGCGTTTGAAAGAGGTATAAAACGGACTAAGCAACATAGCGCAGGGAGGGAGGAATAGGAATAGATAATGTTCAATTTGGTTGGGTTGAATCAAGCATGCCAGTAAGGCAATGAAATACAACAAGATCATGGTTAGGTAGGCCTTTCTGCCCTGAATCATCATTTTGTTCAAAAACGAATTGGCAACGAAAAGTCCCAACCAGGCAGAAATCAAAACGATACCGGTTTTTACCCAAGACATCGTATTCATATCGGGAAGTCTGAACTCTAGCTGAAGGCCGGAAATGA
>JBEDAP010000121.1:0-4947 GCA_041177705.1 Bacteroidota bacterium | reverse complement strand
AAGCAGAAATTGAGCGCGTCTCTCAAATCCTTTCTCGGAGAAAGAAAAACAATCCGATCCTAATTGGTGAACCGGGTGTTGGTAAAACAGCTATTGTTGAGGGATTGGCTCTGCGAATTGTTCAACGTAAAGTATCACGCGTGCTTTTTGACAAGCGTGTGGTTTCGTTAGATCTGGCAGCTTTGGTTGCTGGTACCAAATACAGAGGTCAGTTTGAAGAAAGGATGAAAGCCATCATGACCGAATTGGAAAAGAATCGGGATGTCATCCTTTTTATCGATGAGATCCACACCATCGTAGGAGCCGGAGGGGCTAGCGGTTCATTGGATGCGTCCAATATTTTCAAGCCTGCACTTTCAAGAGGAGAGCTTCAGTGTATTGGCGCTTCTACACTCGACGAATACAGAATGCATATTGAAAAAGATGGGGCTCTTGACAGAAGATTTCAAAAGGTAATGGTTGAGCCTCCATCTGTGGACGAAACCATTCAAATTTTAAATAACATCAAGTCCAAATACGAAGACTATCACAGCGTTGATTACAACCAAGAAGCTATTGATGCTTGCGTGAAGTTGAGTGATCGATACATGACCGATCGCCTGCTCCCAGATAAAGCCATCGATGTATTGGATGAAGTAGGTGCGCGTGTGCATTTAAAAAATATCAATGTTCCTGATGATATCATCGAACTTGAAAAGAAAATAGAAGATATCAAACTGGAAAAAAATCGCGTGGTGAAAAGCCAGCGATTTGAGGAAGCCGCCAGCTTGCGAGATACCGAAAAGAAATTGCAGGAGGAACTGGAAGCTGCAAAATCCAAATGGGAAGAAGAGGCCAAACATAAGCACTATCCAATCGGGGAAGAAGATATCGCTGAAGTTGTTAGCATGATGACTGGCATCCCGGTTAAACGGATGGTTCAAGCCGAAACCGAGAAGTTGAGAAACATGGCCTCTGAAATGAAAGGAATGGTGGTTGGTCAGGACGAGGCAATTACAAAGGTGGTAAAAGCCATTCAACGTAATCGAGTAGGTCTGAAAGATCCAAAGAAACCCATCGGTACGTTCATTTTCTTGGGTCCTACCGGTGTAGGTAAAACAGAATTAGCCAGAGCTTTATCTAGAAATATGTTTGACTCAGAAGATGCGTTGATTCGCATTGATATGAGTGAATACATGGAGAAATTTACGGTAAGCCGTCTCATCGGTGCCCCTCCCGGTTATGTGGGATACGAGGAAGGCGGACAATTAACCGAGCGTGTTCGTAGAAAACCTTATTCAGTTATTCTGTTAGATGAAATTGAAAAAGCACATCCAGATATTTATAACATTTTGTTGCAAGTATTGGACGATGGACAACTGACAGATGGATTGGGAAGAAAAGTGGATTTTAAAAATACACTGATCATCATGACATCCAATATTGGTGTTCGTCAATTGAAAGATTTTGGCGATGGTGTTGGATTTGCTACCAGTGCGCGTCAGGCGAATGCAGAAGAAGCCAATAAGGCGGTAATCGAAAAAGCGCTTAAAAGAACATTCTCTCCAGAGTTTCTGAATCGTGTAGACGATGTAATTATTTTCAACTCACTTGAAAAAGAACACATCTTTGAAATCATAGATATCTTGATGAAAGGAGTGATGAAGCGGTTGACCAACCTCGGCTTTACAATGGAACTTACGCCAGAGGCCAAAGAGTTCATAGCCGAAAAAGGGTACGATCAGCAATTTGGTGCAAGACCTTTGCATCGCGCCATCCAAAAATACCTGGAAGATCCTTTGGCAGAAGAGATACTCAACATGAGCATCAAGGCTGGAGATGTAATGATTGCTGATTTGGATAAGGAAAATCAAAAAATTACCTTCTCCATCAAATCGGCTCCAGAAAAGAAAGAAAAATCGAAAGCCTGATCACCATTCAGTCTACTTAACTTTGTCCCGGTCCAAATGGACCGGGTTTTTTATGTTCAATACAGAAATAGGTACCGATCTCGAAAAAGCAAAATCGCATTTAGAAGCCGATGAACTGGTCGCTATCCCAACAGAAACCGTTTATGGGTTGGCTGGAAATGGATTGAGTACGATTGCCATTTCAAAAATCTATGAAGCAAAAAACCGACCACAGTTCAATCCGCTCATTCTTCATGTTTCCTCTATCGCCCAAATGGAAAAACTGGTTGTTGAAATTCCAGATTCATTTCGCAAACTTATACAGGTATTTTCACCTGGCCCCATTACTTATCTGCTACCAAAATCTGATTCAGTACCCGATCTGGTTACGGCCGGATCCAAGCGAGTTGCCATAAGAATACCAAATCACTCTTTGAGTTTGGAGTTATTGCAGATGCTTGATTTTCCATTGGCGGCTCCAAGTGCAAACCCATCCGGGTATGTTAGTCCCGTTACTGCTGCACACGTTATGGAAGGCTTGAATGGAAAAATACCCTACATCCTCGACGGCGGTGTTTGCAAAGTTGGTTTGGAATCTACTATTGTTGGCTTTGAAGAGGGTAAAGTTATTATTCATCGATTGGGAGCTATCGACGAAAAGCAACTTAAAGAAATTACTGGTTGTGAAGTAGAAATCAAACTTTCGCATCAATCGCCTACTGCTCCCGGCCAATTGAAAAGTCACTATGCAACTTCCAAGCCTTTGATTCTTGGAAATATTGAGCAGTTGATTGAAAAATTTTCTTCCAAACAAATTGCTGTTTTATCGTTCAAACAAAAATTCGATAACGTAAAAATCCAGCGTATTTTATCGCCATCCGGAAGCCTTTCTGAAGCAGCCACTAATTTATTTAAAGCCATGAGGGAGCTTGATGCATCAGACGCAGATTTAATATTAGCAGAAGTCTTTCCGGATGAAGGAATTGGAAAAGCGATTAACGACCGCTTGCAACGTGCTGCACATGTCAACTGAGTTCACTCAGTTCTAGCCATCTAGTTTCTTTTTTATCAATTTCCGCTGAAATTTCTGAAAATCGATTTGAAAGTCTTTGCAGTTCGGCAAATTCGATGTTTCCAACTGAAAGCTTTTCAGAGATACCTTTTTTTTCCTGATTCAAGGCTTCTAATTCTTTTTCTAAAATTTCCAATTCTCTTTTTTCTTTAAACCCTAGTTTCTTTTTTTGTTGTTGATCTTCGTTAAGAGGCGTAGTTGTTATTTTCTCTTTATTCGTTGAGTCCGTGGGCTTTTGTTTTTGATCCATTTTCTCAATCCGATATGTTGCATAGTTTCCAGGGAAATCTCTGATAATGCCATCTCCTTCAAATACGAATAGGTGATCGACCAATTTGTCCATAAAATACCTATCGTGACTAATAATCAACAAGCATCCCTGGAAATCCATCAAAAATTCTTCTAAAACCGATAGAGTAGCCAAATCCAAATCATTGGTAGGTTCATCCAAGATTAAAAAATTTGGATTTTTAAAGAGAATGGCTAATAATTGAAGCCGTCTTTTCTCGCCACCGCTCAATTTGCTGACGTAACTATACTGTTGATCTCCACTGAATAAAAACAACTCTAAAAACTGTGCTGCACTCAACGAACCTCCTTTGGCAAGGGGGAAACTTTCGGCTATACTTTTAACGTATTCGATTACGCGTTGATCCTGTTTTAACTCAAGACCTTTTTGCGCATAATATCCAAATACGACCGTATCCCCAATATTCACCTTTCCGCTATCTGGCTCTTCAATTCCTTGTAGAATATTTACAAAGGTGGATTTGCCTGCTCCATTTTTACCAATTATCCCAACACGTTCCCCTTTTTTGAATGTATAATCAAATCCATTTAGAATTTTTTTATCCCCGTAGGATTTATAAACTTTTTTTAATTCAGCTACCTTGCCGCCAAGCCGACTCATTTTCAATTGCAATTCCAGGCGCTGTTCCTCCACTTTCTGTTTAGCCACTTTTTCAATTTCATAGAATGCGTCTTGTCTGCTTTTGGACTTTGTTGTTCTGGCTTTTGGCTGCTTGCGCATCCATTCCAATTCTTTTCGATAGGTATTTCTTGCCTTTTCAACGGACGCGTTATCACTTTCTAAACGAGCGGCCTTTTTCTCCATGTAATTTTGATAGTCGCCTTTGTAGGTATAGATCTGTCCTTCGTCAAGTTCCCAAATTTCATTGCATACCGCATCTAAAAAATACCGGTCGTGTGTAACCATCAAGAGGGTTACATTTTCTTTGTCGAGGTAGTTTTCCAACCACTCCGTCATCTCTACATCCAAATGATTGGTAGGCTCATCCATGATCAAGAGATAATGTTTCTGTTCAAATCCAATGTCAATTAACGTCTTGGCAAGCGCAACTCGTTTCTTTTGTCCACCACTTAGTGTGTGAAGTGACTGATCGAGATGATGAATATTGAGTTTGGTAAGGATCAACTTCACTTTTGCATCAAAATCCCAAGCATTTTTCTCATCCATTTCAATGAGCGCCTTTGTTATTTTTTCCGGGTCGCCTGAGTCTTCTGCAGCTTCATAGAGCTTGATGGCATTCAAAACGGGATGATCGTGTGAAAAGATATTGTCTAATACACTGGAGTTCTCTAAAAATGTAGGGTCTTGTTCAAATAAAATCACCTCAGCGTCTTTGTGCACCCAGATCTTACCCTCATCGGGTTGATCTTGGCCAGCAAGCATTCTTAGCAAGGTGGTTTTACCGGAACCGTTTTTTGCAACAAG
The DNA here is from genome assembly GCA_041177705.1 of Bacteroidota bacterium. Taxonomy (GTDB): domain Bacteria; phylum Bacteroidota; class Bacteroidia; order Chitinophagales; family Chitinophagaceae; genus Pollutibacter. The sequence goes on along the minus strand of JBEDAP010000121.1, from coordinate 251 downwards.
TGCAATTTTATCTCCTTCATTGATATGGAAGCTGATATTCTTAAATAATGGCTTGATGCCAAAGGATTTGGAAATTTGATCCGCCGTTAGATAATGCATGGCGCGAAGTTACTCAATCGATTCAAGGTTTGACTAACGGGTTATGCGAAATATAAACCAGCAAATGAGAAGGGTTAGCAATAAAAAGACAGGAACTTTAAATAGTTCCCAGCTTTCTAGATTCTTTTTCCTTTTGATCTCTTTGATCCACT
>JBEDAP010000120.1:0-4953 GCA_041177705.1 Bacteroidota bacterium | reverse complement strand
GTTTAATGGGAGCAAGAGATCTTAGCATTATCAATACTCCTCCGCCAAATCGCCAACCCATACAAACGGAAGTGAGTGTATTTGATGAAGATCAAATTCGAGATGCTATTTATTTTGAGATTGAACGAGGCGGACAGGTTTTTTTCATTCACAATCGCATCAATGGATTGCCTGAAATGACTGAGTTGATCCGCAAACTTTGCCCTGATTTAAGCATTGGCTTTGCACATGGTCAGCTGGAAGGACATGTATTGGAAGAACGCATCTTCAGCTTTATCCAGAAAGAATACGATGTACTGGTATGCACCAATATTGTAGAAAGTGGGGTAGATATTCCGAATGTAAATACCATCATCATCAACAATGCTCATCAATTTGGGCTGAGTGATTTGCATCAACTGAGGGGTAGGGTAGGAAGAAGCAACCGCAAAGCGTTTTGTTATTTGCTCGCACCTCCTTTGAGTACGTTACCGGCAGATTCCCGAAAGCGTTTACAGACACTAGAACAACATGCGGAATTGGGAAGTGGATTTCAAATTGCCATGCGGGATTTGGATATACGTGGAGCTGGAAATATGTTGGGTGGCGAACAAAGTGGCTTCATGATTGAAATAGGTTTTGAGATGTATCAAAAAATATTGGATGAAGCCATTCGTGAACTGAAACGTAGTTCTTTCCGAGAAGTGTTCAAAGAAGAAATAAGTCGACAAGACGATTTTGTATACGATTGCACCATTGATACGGATTTGGAAATTCTGATTCCCGACGATTATGTTTCACAAATTGCAGAACGTTTGGTGCTTTATACTCGATTGGACAATTGCAAAGATGAGGAAGAGCTACATGCACTGCATGAGGAAATGAGGGATCGATTTGGTCCCATTCCTGCAACCGTAGAAGATTTGTTTACTACCGTTCGATGCAGGAAAATGGCTGTAGAGCTTGGATTTGAGCGGATGGTTTTGAAACAGGAAACACTCAAATGTTATTTTGTCAACAATCCCGAATCTCCTTATTTTCAGTCGGATACCTTTAATGCAATCTTGCATCATTTGCAGCACAGTACCAACAAAAGTCATTTGAAGCAATTGGGGAAAAACTTCATGTTGATTACCGAAGAGATAACCAACATGAAGCAATTGGAAATTTGGTTGCAAGAGGTGCTTGCAACTGTTCAAAAAAGAAAGTCTATTACAGTTCTCTGATCCAAATATTTCTGAAGCTAACAAGATCGCCGTGGTCCTGTAGCATAATGGGTTCTTTCATGCTGTGGGGTTTGTATTCAGCAATTCCAATGTATTCGGATGCTCCCCAAATGGTGGCATTGTTTTGAACCAAGACTCCATTGTGAATCACTGTGATTCTAGCTTGCGATTGCACGCGTCCGTCTGGTGTAAAACGAGGTGCAATGAAAATGATGTCATATGTCTGCCATTGTCCGGGCTCTCTCGAAGCATTGGCCATGGGGATGAGCTGTTTATATATACTCGCAGCTTGTCCGTTTGAATAGGTTTTGTTGTTGTAGCTATCCAACACTTGAAGTTCGTATTTGCCCATGAGAAAGATACCACTGTTGCCTCTTCCTTGACCTTCACCTTTTACTTCAGCGGGCGTTCTCCACTCGATGTGCAGTTGGCAATCCCCAAATCCCTGTTTGGTTGTAATGGCTCCTGTTCTTGGTTTAACTGTCATGGCTCCATCCGCTATGGTCCATTCCACCGGTTTCCCACCCGATCCCGTCCATGCAGAAAAATCTTTTCCATTGAATAACACTACTGCATCCGAAGGCGCATCGAGTGATGTTGCTCCGGGTTTTACAACGGGGGGAACTGGATTCCAGATTTCTGTCAATTTGGGATCTCCGGTTCTACCTTGAGAGAAAGAAAGCATTGCAATCGAAATGCCCATGAGGGCCATCCAAATTTTTTTCATGTTGGCAAATGTTTAAATGAAAATTAAGTAAAAATTTTAATTATTGATTCAACAGTTGCTTTCTGCAAAACAATAATTTTTATATTTGGTAAAACCTCATCGCATGGTGTCGAAAGTAACAGAAGGAATCCGAATTAGTGTTGAGCAGTTTTATCAACCTGATTACTCCAATCCTATACAGGGTGAATTCATGTTTGCATATCGAATCACCATTGAAAATAACAATGATTTCCCGGTACAATTGCTGAAGCGTCATTGGATCATCAAAGACAGCAATACAGAAAACAGAGAAGTTGAGGGCGAAGGCGTTATAGGAGTGCAACCCGTAATTGCGCCCAATGAAAAATATCAATACATTTCCGGTTGTAATTTAAAATCTGAACTGGGGATGATGCATGGTTCCTACTTGATGGAAAACGTTCACAACAAACAACAGTTTCAAGTGAACATTCCAGTATTTCAAATGGAAGCTCCTTCCAAACGAAACTAGTCCATTTGCTCATCTTGTCGTATCTTTATATATTCATTTAAACAGATTTTTAATCCATGGGATACAAGGTTACATTCAACAACAAGAACAAGGTTTTTTTCAATGCACTTAAAGATGAGGTAGACGCCTACTTTGAGAGAAACGGGCTCAAAAAGACCGGAAACTGGAAATTGTATTCCAAAACCATGGTATTGATTCCTTCTGCTATTTTGATGTACGTTCTGCTTCTTACCACTAGCATGAATGTTTATCTCTCTTCCTTTATCTGGTTTTTATTTGGGTTGAATATGGCTGCTATTGGATTCAATGTAATGCACGATGCCTGCCACGGAAGCTTTTCTACCCGTGATTGGGTCAATGATATTTTTGGATTGACCAATAACTTTTTAGGTGGCAATGCATTTCTATGGAAGCTGAAACACAACATCATACACCATACGTATACCAATGTAGATGGAGTAGATGACGACATCAACAACATGCCATTCATGCGTCAGTGTTCTACGCAAACCTGGAAACCCATGCACCGCTTTCAAAGTGTGTATATGTTCTTGTTGTATGGATTTACTTCCTTGTTTATGTTTTTCATGGATTATATAAAATACTTTTCAAAGAAAATTCATACCACTCCTCTCAAAAAAATGGATGCAAAAGAGCATATCATTTTTTGGACGGGTAAAATTTTCTTCATTGTTTTTTATATTCTCATTCCTATACTCGTTTTGGGATGGAAAGGTTGGTTGATCGGATTTTTAATCAGTCAGTTTACCTTAGGTCTAACACTAGCCATTGTATTTCAATTGGCGCACGTCGTGGAACATGCTGAGTTTGAAGCTGCAGGAGTTGATCCGGTTAAAATCGAAAACGAATGGGCGATTCACCAGGTTAAAACGACGGCCAATTTTGCATTTTCCAACAAATGGATCACCTGGTTCGTAGGGGGATTAAACTATCAAATTGAGCATCATTTATTCCCTCGCATCAGCCATATCCATTACCCAGCTATCAGCAAAATTGTTAAGGAAACCTGCGAGAAATTTGATTTGAACTATATCTATTTCCCTACTACACGCTCAGCCATTGTATCTCATGTGAAATTCATGCATACGATGGGAAGAAGGCCATCCTAAGTATCAACGTGGCTTATATCCAGAGCCTTTGAGAATTTCAGTTGAACTCAAAGACAGAAGCTTGTTGAGATCTGTATCCGGATTTTTATCCATATACTTCTCAATGATTTGTTTCCCTATAAACAAAGAAATATAACCGGGTGAGCCCAATCCAAATTCAGCGGTGGAGGGTCCGTCATTGACGAATGACCTAATTTTGAGTAAGTCGTTTTCGTACAAAAGATTGTTTTCCGTGAAATAGTTCCAAACAAAGCCTTCGTTTTCTTGAACGGCTTTCAATTGTGCTTCCGTGTATCCTAATTTATCGGCTTCAGGCGTATTGGGTAAAAATAGATCCAACAAATACATTCTTTTTCCATGGTCTGCCAAAATATCCAACAAATTCCCGCCACGTTTCAATGGAGGCAGAATATCATCAATTACAATCTTCATTGCATTGATTGGTATTTGTTTCGCTTCAAATTTTCTAGAAATATATTCCGGATAGAGTTGCATACCTGCTTCCGATTTATAAATGGATGAAGTAGCACCCAAATGGAGTTGAAGTCCCGCTGCAATGGCATTTGTTGTCAACACCTCTCCGGAACCTCCAGTTTCTGCATAGGCAAATGCATCGATAGGTCCAACAAACGTGATGAATTTTTCAGGGAGCTGGTATTCTGGGAAATAAAATTTTACATAGCGAAAAGCAGTAGTCAATTCAGTACCGACGTTTTGAATATCGCCATCCAGTTGAACAGTGGAATCGTAAATAGGTTTATAGTCGTGAATGAACTTTTTAATCATTGAATTCCACTGAGTCGTATCTGTTCCTTCCAATCCTAAAATTTTCAATACAAAATCATTGAAAAAATCAGGATGCATTTCTTTCAATTGATTCAATCCCTTATCCAGATCTGTGGTGTCCAATTGAAAAAAATCTTTTTCGAATCGAGTGGTTTTCAGGCTTACGTTTATACCACTGATATCGGCTTTGTGTTTACTACCATTACAACTTGAAATGGAAATCAAGAGTACCGTGAATCCCGCTAAGAAAAAAAATGCTTTTTTCATATTCAATCTCATTGAATGTAACGCTGCAAAATTAATCGGATGTTTGCTGTTTCAAGGATATACCTGCTCTTTTTAAAGGTTTATTCGCTTGAATTTCTCAATTTTACAGCATGAACGTCTTTGTAGCCCAGCAAAATTACCATATTGGCAATTTTTCACTGAATAAAGAGAAAATCCTCAAGACGCTTCGCCAGGCTAAGGAGCTGGGAGCAGAGTTGGTTGTGTTTTCTGAATTATCCGTTTGCGGCTATCCACCTAGGGATTTATTGGAATTTGAAGGTTTTTTGGGGTTGGTGGATCAAACCCTAACTGAAATTGCAAAGCAGGTTGACGAGGTGGGCATCATAG
>JBEDAP010000119.1:0-2548 GCA_041177705.1 Bacteroidota bacterium | reverse complement strand
CGCACCCGTTTGCCGGTCGCCAGCATCTGTATTGCTACAAACCTGCTGCCCCACGACTTGCATGTATTAAGCCTGCCGCTAGCGTTCATCCTGAGCCAGGATCAAACTCTCCATTGTAAATAATGTGAGAATTGATTGCTCAATTCAAATTGTAAAATTAGCGTCTTACCTTACCTCTGACCGTTTTGCAACGGTCATTTGAGTGTTACTGCTTTCCAAACTTTCAAAGATCTTTCAGTCACAACGAACTGCCCATTTTTTAAACGGGAGTGCAAAGGTAACTGGTAAATAGTATTGAACAAAATAATTTTCAAGAAAAATATCTGAAAATCAATCTGCAAATCTCTAAAGAACTGCGCTACATTTCTGATAGCGGGGTGCAAATATAGGACGCAAATTTCATTCCCCCCAAATTAAATTCAAATCTTTTTCCACGTGTATGCTGAAACGCAATGCCAGAGCCGATTTCAGAAGATAAAATAATTATCCACCTAGATATTCCTCACTCCATTTCTCCGGATACTTTACATCCATCAAAAACAAGCCGTGAGCAGGTGCAGAAAAATCCGCCAATTGTAAATTTTTTGATTCCAAAATTGTTTTAAATTCCTTAACAGAAATTTGCACTCTTCCTACCTTCACCATGGTAGCTACCAAACCCCTGACCATCCCCCTCAAAAATCGATTTCCCTCCACTTCAAACCGATACCCTTCGGGCGTTCTCACCCACTCACTCCTCTTGATTGTACATATGTGCGTATGCACCTGCGTCCTCTTCTTAGCAAAACTGGTGAAATCATGCTCCCCCACTATACATTGGGCTGCCTCGTTCAATAACGCCAAATCCATGGGAAATGGATAGAACCAAGAACGATCTACTAAAAATGGATCCTTAGCGGTATATATATTATATGCATAACTCCTTGATTCTGCATCAAATCGAGCATGACTGCCCTCGGGTACCTTGAAAATTCCACTCAAGGCAATATCTGAGGGAAGTATAGCATTCACATGATAAATTAAGTCGTCCCCCAAATCCAACTCCGTTTCAAAATGAAAATAATTGCGCACCGCATGAACCCCTGCATCCGTTCTAGATGACCCAGTTAGTGAAATGGATTGCCTTAAATAGGTCCAAATCGCCTTTTCAACCTCACCCTGAATTGTAACCGCATTGGCCTGCACCTGGAAACCTGCATACCGTTTTCCATTGTATCCCAATCGTAAAAAATAGGTGGGCATCGGAAATTTAATTTGCTGAACTCATGATTTTCCGAAAAGCAGCAATCGTTGCATCTTGCACCAAAGTTGATTCCAAATCAGCAAATTTATCAGGATCTGCTACCCATGTATACGCTCGCTGAAATAGCTTCAATCGAACCGTCTCATCCGTAAACAACCAACTCAACTCTGCTAACTGCCGACAACTATAACAGCGCTCCCCCATGGCCTTGATCACTGCATTCACAATGTCTTGATCTGAAACAATACCTATCATTTTCTTCTTCAATGCTTTCACATCTTTATCACTCGCAAAAGGTGATGCACAGGATCGAATCGACTTACCCGCCGATTGAACCTTATTTTCTACAGGTGCAGCTGATTGAGGCTTTGGCTCCCCCTCTCCTTTGTCTTCCTTTTTCTCCAGCTTTTGTTCTTCCGATTTTACAGGCACTACCTTCGAAACTTCTTTTTGAGACTGCTCAGAAACACCTGTTTTTTCTTCTTTTTTTTCTGCAACCGATTCTTCTTTCACTTTGGGCTTTTCAATCTCTGCATTGACAGGCTTGGGTTTGATGGCTTGTTCAGTCGTATCAATTTCAACATCTACTTTTTCCTCAACTGTATCATTTTTAACGATAATCACTTGCTTGTTCTCCGCAGGGGGGTCCAATTTCACTTCTGGCTTTACTGCAGCAACCTCAAGCTTCTTATCGATTTTTTGCTCCACTGTTTTTGAAACCAAAGTTGTATCCCCCGTTACTTCCATTAAAACATCCGCAAACCCTTTTTTGTCTTCTTGAACTACTTCCTTTTTTATTTCTTCTCGCTTACCTACCTCAATCGTTTCCATGCTGCTGCGATCAAACAATATCCATCCCTTCTCATTCAAATTCCTCAATTGAAAAGCTCGATCCTTATCCAATAACGCAAACTCAAAACTCAACTCTGGATATTGATTTCGGGGAAATCCCACAGTAAATGCAACGGTACTGTCTGCAACTTTCGGTATAATCAAAAATCCATTTAAAGATGACGAGTAAAGCTTACCCGCTTTTTTCACATAAAATGGCTGCCCATCAGATTCTATAAATACATAATGCTGACCGCGAACCCATCCAAGGGAACAAAAAAACACCAGACTGCAAACACAGATACGTAACAACAAACGCTGCATGGAACAAATCTACCAAAAGAATAAAATACTTACACTCCTTTTTGCCACTTATCAAAATATCCCATCAGAAAGCCTCCTCCTTGCTAAATTTGCCTCAAACATATTTCTCATGAAATTAAACACCTTGATCGTTATTTTCCTATCAACCAT
>JBEDAP010000118.1:0-2931 GCA_041177705.1 Bacteroidota bacterium | reverse complement strand
GACTATTTCGTTCTTCTGCATGTTGCACATGGTGCAAAGTCAATGATGAATTGATGTATGTAAAATCACGATCTTGAGGCAATCTGTTCAAGATCTCGTTAAAATCGATTTTTTCAACTGCACTTTGAATGAGGTGAAAATCAAATGCAAAATTCAACTTCGTTTTCTCACTTTCCAATACTTGCGCTGAATGTCTTAATGCTTCTTGCATGATATCAACTCCGATAAGGGTCACTTTCGCAATCGAAGGAACTTCATGTAGCAACTTTAACAATCGAAGGATTTGTACAGATCTGCCAATTCCCAAATCGATGATGCATAAATGAGAGCGATCCTTTGCTTCTTTAAGCAAACACGCATGGGCCAGATTCTGACTTTCCACTACCAATGGAAAGTGATTTGCCAAAATATCAAATAGCTTGATTTGTGGAATTTCAAAATCCTTCAGGTAAGTATTCTGCACAGGCGCAGTTGAATCTTGATTATCACGAAACTGGAGTGCGTATTCCAATTGATCCAACAGTTGCTTGTCTGCTGAACCTATTTTTTGGCTTAAACGATTCAATGCATGCTGAACAACTTCAATTGAATTGAAATGTATATATGGATTTGAACTCAATTTTATTAAATAAAGGTGTTATAGTTGCATAACCGTTGCAATGATACGAAGTGGAGCACCACTTCCTTTTTTTATTTTCATGGGAAGAGCCACAACATAAATGCCGGTATTGGGCAGCTGATCCAAGTTGGCTACGTTTTCAAAACCAGGCTTGTTTGCTCCCAATAAAACTTGATGGGTTTTGAAGTCTTTTGATTGCCCATAATCCATGCTTGGCGTATCCAGTCCCAATGCCTTGATTTTGCGTTTCTCTACCAAGAATTGCGTTGCAGACGGATCGATTCCGGGAAAATGAAGTTCTGGAATGGCTTCGTTTCCTTTTTTTGCACTGCCGAAATATTTTTCTCGATCAGGATAAAATTGCCCGTACCCTGTTCTGAATAGAATGATGGTATTTTCTGGAATCACACCATTTTGCTTTTCCCAATTTTCGATATCAGAAATGGAAACCAAATAATCTCTATTCTTTAAGGCTTTTTCTGAAACATCAATCAATACTGCATTTCCAGTTACGCTTTCCAATGGGATCTGATCGATGGTTAAGTGATCTTTTGAAAAGTGTATGGGCGCGTCCAAATGTGTACCTCCGTGTTCAGGAGTAGATAACGAGTAAGAAGAATAATAGTATCCCAAAGGTGTAACCCCTTCCGCATCTGTGGTATGTACAAATCCGGTTGGGTTGTTGGGCCAATATAACGTTGAACTGTCGTAGGCATAGGAAAGATCGATCCAAGTAGCTATACTCAAGTCAGATTTGCTTTCGGTTGAACTTTTACATCCGATAAAAATCATAATCAATGGTAAAAACCGTAACATTTTAATCATACCTTACTTTTGAGTTTGTTGTTTGAATTACATCTTTGCATTTTAACCATACTGTTATTGGGATTTACCAACCCATTTCCATTTGTAGACTCCATTTTCCAACTCGATGCCCCAATAATCGAATGATCCGTTGCTCCTATCCCCTGCATCATTCAATTGAAGAGGACCCGATAATCCATAAAAACGTTTGCTTTCTTCTTTAAATATAGTAAGGAAGTCAGCAAAGTTTTGAGTAGCACTTTCGTAATTGCTGATGGAGTTGGCAATAACCCAAGTTGCATCATAAGCAGATATTCCATAAGCATCGGGCTCAATGCTTGTTTTGGATTTGATGTACGACAATAGTTTTGCTAAGTCAGGGTGAGGTTGCATGGGCAAGCCAAACGTAGGAGCAAAAAATTTAGTTGCAGCAGCAAAACTAGCTGCCTGAGTATTGGCAGTTATAGCAGCGCTGAGTACCACTCCATCTCCACCAAACCATCGAACGGAAGAGAAAATAGGATCAGCAGATGCTTGCTGGAAAAGCTGCACACATTCATCAAAAGATCCTAAGTAAATGCCTACTTTATCAGCACCTACACTTGAGATGGCAGCTTGTAATACTGTTTTAAGATTTGCAAGCACTGAAGAAAAATCGGTTTGTGTGGTTGAATAAGGATTTAGCGACAAACTAAGACCTCCCATTGCTGAAAATTTAGAAGATACCGAGCGCTGCAATCCTTTGTTACCGGCATCGTCTCTTGCCAAGGTAATCAGGGTATTATAACCCAACGAACGTATGGTGACTGCTACGGCAGTACCTTCAATAGAATCGCCTGGACAAAACCTGAAAATTCCATCGTTGGCAATAGCTAGGCTACTGGCTGTGCTGCCCTGGCTTACCACAAGGAGCTTGTTGGTATTTGAATAGTCGCGAATTGCCCCAAGTTCAGCACTGGACTGAGGGCCTATAAAATATTTTATTCCAGCTCCGACTGCCTCTTTGACAGATTTCAGAGCGAGTGCAGTGTCTAATTTTGTATCGTAAATAGCAGCAGAGAATTCGATATTTGAACCCCTCGAGAGTTGGTATGCATTTATATCGATTATAGCCTGCTCAATTGCAGCTTTTGAGGTGAGTCCTAAAGAGGACCAATTGCCTGTAAGAGACAATAGTGCCCCAATGGCAACTTTCTTTTTTTCAGGCGTTTCCTCTTTGGTACAGGATAGGAAAAATAAACTAGTCGAGAGTATCAAAGCGTTGATGAGAAATTTCAGGCGCATGGTAAATGAAATGGGTTAGTTAAAGATGAGAATTTTATGACTAAATTTTTAACACGGCTGCGAAATTAGCTTAACCAATTTCCCTACTCTGCAGTTATGTGCTTTTTACAAGTTCAATTTTTATAAAATAAGACTTATTTGAGCAAAATTTGATAATCCTTTTTACATTTACCAGGTTGCAAGAAAATCCTATTTAACAAGTACAATTTCGAGCAAAACAATTG
>JBEDAP010000117.1:0-3098 GCA_041177705.1 Bacteroidota bacterium | reverse complement strand
GTTTTACCGTCTTCCTTGTTCAGGTGACGAGAAGGAGCAAATCCTTCTAAACCATAAGGCAATTGAACTACAGCGCCCTTGTCATCTTTCTTGATAACAGTTCCTTCGTGAACAGATCCGATGGTGAAAGTCTCCTGAAGTGCATTCCAGGGATCTTCTTCCAACTGCTTATGTCCTAACTGAAGTTTTCTGTTTTCTTTGTCGATGTTCAAGATCATCACGTCGATCGTGCTGCCTGATTTGGTAAACTCAGAAGGATGGTTGAAACGCTTCAACCAGCTTAGATCGCTGATGTGAATCATTCCGCCAATTCCTGGCTCCAATTCAACAAATACGCCATATGGAGTAATATTCTTTACCAAACCAGCATGCTTGCTTCCAACAGGGAATTTCTCTTCAATTTCACTCCAAGGATCTGAAGTGAGTTGCTTGATAGAGAGACTCATTTTTCTGCTGTCTTTATCCAAGGTTACTACTTTGGCTTCGTATTCATCGTTCAATTTGAAGAACTCCTTGGCATTTACAGGTGTATTTGCCCAAGTGATTTCACTCACGTGAACCAAACCTTCTACACCAGGTGTGATTTCAAGGAACGCACCATAATCTTCGATGTTAACTACTTTTCCTTTAACCACTGCACCTTCTACGATATCTGTAGAAAGAGTATCCCATGGATGAGGAGTAAGTTGTTTCAAACCTAGACTGATTCTGCGTTTTTCATCATCAAAATCAAGTACCACTACATTCAACTTCTGATCAAGCTTCAGTACTTCAGATGGATGATTGATTCGGCCCCAGCTGATATCGGTGATGTAAAGAAGTCCATCAACACCACCCAGATCAAGGAATGCTCCGAAGTCTGTAATGTTTTTGATTGTTCCTTCCAATACCTGACCTTTCTCCAACTTGCCCATGATTTCAGCACGCTGGGCTTCAATATCGCTTTCAATAAGTGCTTTGTGAGATACAACCGCATTCTTGATGGCTTCATTGATTTTCACTACCTTGAACTCCATGGTCTTACCTACAAACTGATCGTAATCGGTAACTGGCTTCACGTCGATTTGTGAACCAGGCAAGAATGTTTCCATTCCCATGATGTCTACGATCAAGCCACCTTTGGTTTTGCTTGTAACAAATCCAGTAACCACTTCACCGGTTTTGTGCATTTCAACAATACGCTCCCAAGCACGGTTGATACGCGCTTGCTTGCGACTGAGGTGAAGATGTCCTTCCCTGTCTTCTTTTTCTACCACCATCACTTCTACAACATCTCCGATTTTGAGACCATGCAAGTCTCTGAACTCGTTCATGGAAACAAGGCCATCGCTCTTGAAACCAATGTTGATCACCACGTCGGTTTTGGTCATGCCCACAACGGTACCATTAACCATTTCACCATCAGTGATTTGTTTGAATGTGCCTTCGTAAACGGCATCATACTTTTGCTGCTCTTCGTTGTTGTAACGAGCAACATTTCTTTTGTCAATGCTCCAATCGAAATCATCGTGTGCGGAGACTGTTGACGGATTCATTAGTGTGTTGTTTTCTTCCACTATTTATTTCCTCCTTTTGTTTGAATTTCAGGCTGTTTTGTCAACCTGATTTGGGGACGGCAAAGTTAGCGGAAATACGGTTCAGACCCTATAAAATAGGGCGATTTTTGAGGATTTTGAGACCATTTTCAATCAAAAAAACAGGAATTTATGCCTTTGGGGGCTACCCGGCTATTTTCCGCAGGGAAATGGCCAATTTGTCGAGGTCCCGCAACGAGGTATAGACGTTGGGAGTTACCCTTACCCCATGGATATTTTCCCAATTGATGGCTACGGTATGGATCTTGTATTTATTGAACAATTCTCCTGAAACCTCCTCCGGCTTTTTGCCTTCGATGCTGATGTTGGCAATGGCACCCGAGAGATGTTTCGAGTGAGGTTGGTTGAATTTTACCTTGGGATGATCCTTGACTTGATTCACCCAATAGTCTTTTAAAAATTTCAAACGAGCTTCTTTACGTTTACTTCCCATTACATCGTGAAAATCTACGGCAGCTCCAATAGCCATTTCAGAAGCAAACGATCGTGTTCCCAAAGATTCAAATTTGCGTATATCTGTTCCATCCGGCTCGTTGTTTGAAAGCAAAGCCCATACATTTTTAATTTTATCTTTTTTGATATACAACAACCCGCTTCCAAAGGGTGCACTCAGCCATTTGTGAAGTGATGTAGCAAAATAATCACAACCCAAATCAGGAATACTAAAGTTAAGATGAGCAAAAGTGTGTGCTCCATCTGCAATCACTTCGATTCCCCGTTGATGCGCGGCATCTGCAATTTTTTTCACCGGAATAATCTGTCCGCACCAGTTGATCAAATGGGTTACCAAAACAACTTTTGTCCTTGCTGTAAATGCTTTGATATAGTAAGATGCGATTTCGTCTTCGTTTTCCATGGGTAGAGGAAGATCGACCCATACCAATTTAATCCCATCCCTTTTTTCACGCTGCTTCCATGCATTGATCATATTGGGATAATCCTGTTTTGTTAAAACCACTTCATCGCCTGCCTTTAGATTCAACCCAAATATTACGGTATTCAATCCTTCGGTTGAATTTCGATTGATTGCAATTTCTTCTTTATCGCATCCCGCAAGAACTGCAAGTTTTTCACGCAGGGGTTCCCTGCCCTGGTCCAATATTTGCCACATGTAATACGATGGTGCTTCGTTAGAATATTGATAGTATCGAATGTGCGCATCCTGCACCACTTTGGGCTGAGGCGCTACTCCTCCGTTGTTGAGATTGATGATATTCGGACTCACAGTATAGGCTTCTCGGATCCATGCCCATAAATCTTCATCATTCTCAAAAGACTTGTTTTTATTTCTCTCGAATTCAGTCTTAAAATCAATTGCTTGATCTGCGAATGCAGGATCGACTATACTCAAAAATGGCAAAACGCCAATGGACTTGATAAAGTTCCTACGTGGATGTTGCATATGTCAGTTGAAAGAGTTGATACCTAAGTTAGCAAAAGAAAACTCAACTCATGGATTTTTTGGCGATATCAGAAGCTGCAATCCATCCACTGCTCCACGCA
>JBEDAP010000116.1:0-6710 GCA_041177705.1 Bacteroidota bacterium | reverse complement strand
TTTTAGACGTGCCTACCGATTGTCCCCAACGCGATGAGCGATTGGGCTGGACGGGAGATGCTCAGGCATTTTCACGAACAGCAACATTCAATTTTAGGACACATAGTTTTTTTGCTAAATGGTTGCGCGATTTAGAAGCAGACCAATTACCCTCCGGAAGTGTCCCACACGTAATCCCAAATGTATTGGGTAAAACCGCAGCAGGTTCTGCTGGTTGGGCCGATGTGGCCACCATCATTCCCTGGGATATGTATTTGGTTTATGGTGACAAGCGAATCTTGGAAACACAATTCAATTCCATGAAAAACTGGGTTCGATTCATGGAGGAGAATTCCAAAAATGATTTATGGAATGTTGGTTTTCATTTTGGGGACTGGCTTTTTTACAGACCTTTTGATGATAACGATGGAAGAGCTGCGGTAACCGATAAATATTTGATTGCCCAATGTTTCTACGCACACTCTACTCAGTTGTTGATCAATGCAGCTGAAGTGCTTGGCAAAAAAGAAGAGTTGGAATACCATCGCAATCGCTTAAAGAAAATCAAAGATGCGTTTATGCGGGAGTATGTTACTCCATCTGGGCGTTTGGTATCAGGAACACAAACTGCGTATGTATTGGCACTCAATTTTGATATGCTTCCTGAATCCTTGCGAATGGCAACAGCAGATCGTTTGGTGGAAAATATTCGCTCTTATGGAAATCATTTATCAACTGGATTTTTAGGAACACCGTATCTCTGCGAAGTACTTACTCGTTTTGGAAAAACAGATATGGCATTCAAATTGCTGATGCAAGAAACATTCCCATCTTGGTTGTATCCTGTAAAGATGGGAGCTACCACCATTTGGGAGCGTTGGAGTGGCATTCGTCCGGATGGCAGCTTTGAGCCTGCAGGAATGAATTCCTTTAATCATTACGCATATGGTGCCATTGGCGATTGGATGTATAGAAGGGTTGCAGGAATTGACAATGCTCCAGGTACGGTTGGGTACAAGAAAATAAAAATCGAACCTAATATAGGAGGTGAATTAACTCAAGCCACCGCTGTTTATAAAACCTATTACGGGGAAATTGAAAGCACCTGGAATCTGGACGGAAAACGACTCGGAATGCGCGTGCGTATTCCTGCAAATACGAGTGCATCCATTCATATACCTTCCCTGCAAAATATCAGGTTGAATGGTCAGTCATTGGATCAAGCCTCTGTGCTCGCTAAATCAACTTCAGGGGATAGGACCGTAGTAGAACTTGGTTCCGGTACCTATGAAATTGTTGGAGACATGCGTTGAGGGAGCTAGGAATCCAAGCCTGCTAGGGATAAGCTCATTTTTTTGAGCTCTTGAATTTCTGTCTGCTCCACAATTGGGTTAGGCATTAATATAAGTGACGTATTGTTGCTTCTCCACCAATTGTCGGCTTTCAACGAGGCATAGGGAATCGTTCCGATGATATAACTTCTTTCGTTTCCAGAATGCCATTCTTCAATACTGGCAAATTCACGTTTGGGGATGAGCGCAAGGTCTTCAAAGCTTACATAGACACGAAGATGAAACTCTGTACTCAGTTCAGGGCGAATGGACTGATTTCTTTTTTTGTATTCGTAACGGTAGCCATAACGCAAGGCAGCAATATCACTCAATACAGCTGAAGCGGTAGGAAAACTTCCAGCTCCTTTCCCGTAGAAAAATTGCTTATCGGCAAATCCGCTTTCTATAACAACGCCGTTGTATTCATTTTTCACAAAGAATAAATGGTCTCCTTGATCTATGAATTGAGGTAGAAGAAACGAAGCTACTTTTCCATTCTGTAATTTTTTGGCTTGAGCCACCAATTTAATGGATTGATTTCGTTGTTTGGCAACGTCGGCATCCAACTCATGTATCTGGGTGATTCCATTAAAAAGCATTTCCTTGATATCGGTATCGATGCCATAGCTATGAGCCAGTAAAAGAACCCATTTATTGGCTGCGTCGTATCCTTCAATATCTAAGGTGGGATCAGATTCAGCAAAACCTAATTGTTGCGCTAACAACAGAGCCTCTTTGAAGGAAAGTTGCTCTTCAAACATTTTGGTCAGGATGAAATTCGTGGAACCATTCACAATGGCCTTGATCGAGAAAAGCAAATCATTGTCGTAGTACTCTTCCAGGTTGCGAATAACAGGAATGGAAGCACATGCCGAAGCTTCGTAGAGCAGTGAATGACCGGTTTGATTTTGAAGTGTAATTAATTCCGGCAAATGTTCGGAAAGCATTTTCTTACTAGCACTTACAACATCTTTTCCGTTTTTCAACGCGGTGGTAACGATCTCGTAACCGGCTACGCTGTCATTGATCACTTCAACAATAACGTTGATCTCCGGATCGGAAAGCAAATCATTTTTTTCCGACGTAAAAAGTTCTGCAGGTGCATTCCTTTTTTTATTTACATTTTTGATACAAACTTTTTTGATGCTTGCTTTTAAAGAAGGTGTCTGCTTGAGAACTTTGTATAATCCTTCTCCCACCACACCAAAACCAAACATGCCAATGACCAATTGTTTTTCTGAACCCATCTTTTAGTTTTTTTGATTTAAAAACGTATGTAACAGTTGATTTAATTTTTCATTTTCCAATAAAAATCCGTCGTGTCCGTAAAGCGATTGAATTATTTCAAGTTGTGCGTTAGGAATATGCGCAGCAATAAATTTTTGTTCAGCTACAGGATATAAAACATCTGATTCAATACCAATTACCAAGGTTTTTGCCTTTATATGGGATAAAATTTCTTCGGCATCCATGATCCCTCTTCCCAGGTGATGAGCGTCCATGCTCTTTGTTAACACGTAATAGCTGATTGGATTGAACCGTTTAGCAAGTTTTTCACCCTGGTAGCGTTGATACGACTCGCTTCTTGTGTTTTCAATTGCCTTGTCCTTATCTTCTTGTGTGGCTTGATAGGTGTCGTAATGGCGGTAGCTGATCAACGCAATGGATCGTGCTACTTTCATCCCCTCCATCCCAGCATCCGGATGTTCACTGTTCCAGCTTGGATCGGCCTCGATGCACATGCGTTGCGATGCATTGAATGCTTTACCCCAAGGTGAGTGAAACGCATTCGTGGCTATGGGTACGATGTGCTCAAACAGTTTTGGTTTCCAAGCAGCCCAAGCCAGTAATTGTTGCCCACCCATGGATCCTCCAATTCCCAGGTAAATTTTTTCAATCCCCAGATCTTTTCTCAATGCATCATAGACTTTGGCCATATCCAAGGGAGTAAAAAAAGGAAAATCTTTGTGGTATATTTTATTTGTATCGGGATTGATATCCAAAGGAGAGATGCTTCCATAGCAACTCCCCGGCATGTTTACGCAAATGATAAAGTGAGAATTCGGATTGAAGAATTTATCCTCACCCACAATGCCTGGCCACCATTCGCTGGGGTCGCTGTTGGCAGTCATGGCATGAAAAATCCAAACCACATTTGATTTATCGGTATTCATTTTACCCCATACCGTATAGGCCAGCTTGATGTTGCCGATTTTTCTGCCCGATTCAAGCTCGAGGATTTCATTAAAACAATATGTTCGTAACTCTTTATTCATCGTTTTCGGTACCAGAAAGACAAAAAAAATCCCATCTGAAGTCAGACGGGATGCTCTATAGTGAATACGATTAAGAGATTGTATCTGACTTATCTTCCCCCTCAGTGGGGTTGGATTTGACACCTTATTACGTGTAACAGGTTGTCAAGGCTTCATTGGGCCATTCCCTCAGCCTTTCTGGATAAGAATAGTAAAGAACTGGTGCAAAGATAATCATTTTATCAGAGTTCCCAAAATTAGACGCGAACCCTAACCGCTTCCGTATTGTTATTCCTATTTTTGGACCCCAATTCATTGAAACCATGTTGGAAAATGAGCATATTGATGTTGTAGGTGCCCGCGTGCACAATTTGAAAAATATCGATATACAAATTCCAAAGAATAAACTGGTTGTAATAACAGGTATCAGTGGAAGTGGTAAATCTTCTCTTGCTTTCGATACCATTTATGCAGAGGGTCACCGAAGGTATATGGAAACCTTTGGAACTTATGCCCGACAATTCATGGGTGAGATGGAGCGACCGGATGTGGATCAGATAACAGGACTATCACCTGTTATTTCTATAGAACAGAAAACTACGAATCGAAATCCGAGATCTACCGTAGGTACAGTTACCGAAGTTTATGATTTTTTCCGGTTGTTGTTTGCCAGAGCAGGAGAAGCCTATTCGCTTCATACCGGTAAAAAAATGGTTAAGTTTTCGGATGAAGAAATTCTGGCCGACTTATTCAAAAAGTGCAAAGGAAAAAAAATCACAATACTGGCTCCATTGGTGCGTGGCCGCAAAGGGCATTACCGGGAATTGTTTGAAGAGATACGGAAAAAAGGTTTTGTGAAAGCTCGTGTTGATGGTGAATTGAAAGACCTGGTTCCAAAAATGCAGGTTGATCGTTATAAAATACACGATATCGAAGTAGTGGTTGATCGGTTGGAAATTACTGAGGAGATGAAAGTCCGATTGCGTCAAAGTATTACGCAATCCATGCAGCTAGGAAAAGGACTGTTGTTTATTCTTGTTCAAGATTCTGCCAAATTGATTCAATACAGTCGAAAGTTGATGTGCGCCGAAACAGGATTGTCATACGAAGAGCCATCTCCAAATACATTTTCATTCAATTCTCCCTATGGAGCATGTCCTGCTTGCAAAGGAATTGGACAGCAACATTCAATCGATATTCAAGCGGTAATGCCAGACACTAGCTTGTCTATAGCCGATGGAGCGATATTGCCGCTAGGAGAAGCACGCGATTCGTACTATTAT
The DNA here is from genome assembly GCA_041177705.1 of Bacteroidota bacterium. GTDB lineage: Bacteria > Bacteroidota > Bacteroidia > Chitinophagales > Chitinophagaceae > Pollutibacter. The sequence continues at coordinate 1,862 of JBEDAP010000116.1, read as the reverse complement.
AAAATGGTAGAGCAGCTTGCAAAAAAACATCGGTTTAGTTTGAAAAATCCGGTGAGCAGCTTATCGCCCAAAGCCATGAATCTAATTTTATATGGCAATGAATTGGGAATTGAAACCGACGAAGAAGTAAAGGACGAATTTCCGGGGGTTGTTCCCATGGTGGTAAGATGGTTTACAGACAGTTCCAGCGATGCAGTGAGGGAATGGGCAGAAAAATACATGATGTTGAAGACGTGTAACGTCTGCAAGGGTGCAAGATTGAAAGAAGAAAGTCTTTGGTTTAAGATTGACACTAAAAATATTGCTGAGGTTTCAGCTAAAAACTTAACGCAATTGCATGCTTGGGTTCAATCACTCGATTCCAAATTGAATGCAACGCAAGCGGCTATTGCGAAGGATGTATTGAAAGAAATTAGAAGTCGACTTGGTTTTTTGTTGGATGTGGGCTTGGGTTATTTAACCCTGGATCGTCCCACTCGAACTTTAAGTGGAGGTGAGTCACAGCGAATTCGTCTCGCTACGCAGATCGGATCTCAGCTTCAGGGTATCACTTATATTTTGGATGAACCGTCGATAGGATTGCATCAGCGAGATAATCAACAATTGATTGGGGCACTTCAAAATCTAAGAAATATTGGAAATAGTGTTTTGGTAGTAGAGCATGATAAGGATATCATGATGGCTGCCGATCATTTGATTGATGTGGGACCCAAGGCAGGTATTCATGGAGGAAGAATTGTTGCGCAGGGTAGTCCGGAAGAGGTGTGTGCATCCAATTCGGAGACAGCTCAATATTTAAACCTGACCAAGAAAATCGAGTTGCCTGAAGATCGAAGAAAAGGAAATGGAAATTATATAGAATTGAAAGGAGCGCGAGGAAATAATTTGAAAGGCGATGATGTAAAAATTCCATTGGGATGTTTTGTGTTGGTTACGGGTGTAAGTGGAAGTGGAAAGTCCACCTTGATCAATGAAACCCTTTATCCCCTATTGAGTAAGCATTGCTACAATTCCAAGCAAGAGCCTTTATCGTTTCAAAAAATTACTGGATTGGAGCATATCGATAAAGTCATTGAAATCGACCAGTCGCCGATTGGGAGAACACCCCGAAGCAATCCAGCTACCTACTGCAATTTTTTTACAGACATTCGTCAGCTTTTTGCTGCTATTCCTGAAGCCAAGATACGCGGCTATAATGCAGGAAGATTTTCTTTCAATGTAAAAGCCGGACGTTGTGATGTATGTGAAGGAGGAGGGTTGAGAGTCATTGAAATGAATTTTCTTCCGGATGTATATGTTCACTGTGAAAAATGCAACGGCAGAAGATACAACAGAGAAACCCTGGAAATTCGTTATAAAGGAAAATCAATCAGCGATGTATTGGATATGACGGTTGATGAGGCGGTAGAGTTTTTTCAACACATACCTTATTTGTATCGAAAAATCAAAGTGTTGCAAGAAGTGGGATTGGGGTATCTGACGCTGGGCCAATCAGCAGTAACATTAAGTGGGGGAGAAGCGCAGCGTGTAAAATTGGCAACAGAACTTTCCAAGAAAGATACCGGTAGAACGTTTTATATTTTAGATGAGCCTACTACAGGATTGCATTTTCAAGATATTCGATTGCTGCTCTCCGTACTGAATAAGTTGGTCAATCGAGGCAATACAGTTTTGGTGATTGAACACAACATGGATGTAATTAAAGTTGCAGATTACATCATTGATTTGGGTCCGGAAGGAGGAGATGGAGGTGGTAGTATTTTGTATCAAGGCAAGCCGGAGGGTTTGGTAAAAGTTTCCAAGAGTCATACGGGTAAATTTTTGAAGACAGAATTATAAGGTATGAAGCGCGTTATCATCGA
>JBEDAP010000115.1:0-5562 GCA_041177705.1 Bacteroidota bacterium | reverse complement strand
ATATCGAATTATTTCATGGCCTACCTCATCAGCATGGATGAAGTAATGCGTTATGTTCACGAAGGAATTCCTGCCCACGCAGGAACATTTGCTGCACTCTTAGTCTTTAGCAGTATTTTCTTTTTTGTCTATTACTGGTTTCGTGAACAGGTTTGTATCGTTGTTTGTCCCTATGGCCGTCTACAAGGTGTTCTACTGGATAAAAACTCCATCGTAGTTGCATACGATTATGTTCGTGGTGAACCCAGAGGAAAAATTTCATCTGAACACGGCGATTGCATCGACTGCAAAGCCTGTGTTAGGGTTTGTCCGACAGGCATTGATATCCGAAACGGAACACAACTCGAATGCATCAATTGCACTGCCTGTATCGATGCCTGTGATGAGATCATGGACAACATCGGTAAACCCAGAGAACTGATACGCTATGCTTCAGAAAACAACATTGCCAAAAAGGAAAAGCTTCGTTTCACATCTCGAATCAAGGCATATTCAGTGGTTTTGTTACTGATTGTTTCTGCTCTCATCACCATGCTGGCAACCCGAGACGATGTGGATGTTACGATTCTAAGAACCCAGGGAATGATTTATCAAAGTCTGCCGGATGGCTACATTGGAAATCTATATTCCGCTCGCATGTTCAATAAAACTCACAAAGACATACCTGTACAGTTGGAAATCCCGAAAGAGGAAGGAACCTTGGAAATTATTGGAAGACAACCGGTTGTAGCAAAAGAAAGTTATGCAGTTGTAACCTTTCTGATCAAAAGAAAAAGCAACGAAATCAAAAAAAGAAAAATCGATATTCACCTAACCATTCGCGGCAACAACCAAGAAATATCAAACAAAAAAACAACATTCATAGGACCCTTAGCCGGATAAAATTAAATGTATGAAACTATCATGGGGACATAAAATTGTATTCGCGTATTCAATTTTCGTCGTTGGAATTTTGAGCATGGTTTTTCTAACAGCCATGGAAAACCGCGACTTGGTAACAGAAGATTATTATCAGGAAGAATTGAGTTATCAAAAAACAATTGATCAATCATCCAACACAGCCAAACTATCCGAAGAAATACGTGTAGAGCAGAAAAATCAAATACTGACCATTATGTTCCCGGAAGAATTTAAAAATGAATCGGTATCCGGAAATTGGAAAATGTACTATGCTGCAAATAAAACCAAGGATTTTTCAGGGAATCTTCAAACTGCCTCAGGTAGTATACAAATTAAAACAGCAAATCATACCGGTGCCTATCAACTGATTTTAAATTGGCAGTCCAACAATCAGAGCTATTATTTTGAAAAAAATATTTTCCTCCAATAGATGGATGTTTCATTTTACATATCAGCCTTGCTGATTGGAATCGGAGGAAGTTTACACTGCGTAGGCATGTGCGGGCCCCTCATGATGAGTACTTGGATGATGGATGAATCAAAAAATCTTCAACTCAAAAACTGGATCGTTTATCATGCAGGTAGATTAAGTGTTTATATGGTATGGGGCATCGTATTTGGAACAATTGGAAGTTCGATCCGTTGGTTTGGATGGCAACAAAACATTGCCATCAGCTTGGGAATTGGAATGTTGCTGATGCTTGTATTGACTAAACTCATCCCTTCATTTGATACTCTTTTGTCTAAAAATCCAATAAGTCAATACCTGCGTAAACATTTAGCTCCCTGGATCTATAAAAACAACAGCTCGTCGAGCCTTGCAGCGGGAGTGTTAAATGGGATCTTACCCTGCGGATTGGTCTATGTGGCCTTGGCAGGTGCCACAGCAGTTCAAGATATATGGAAAGGAGGTCTATTCATGCTAACTTTTGGAATCGGCACGCTACCAGCTCTTTCCGTGGTTGCTCTATTGGGCAAACGAATACCATTTACCTGGAGAAACAAATTGGAAAAAGCATATCCAATTTTAATTGGGTTGATGGCCATCATGCTTATTGTACGAGGATTGAACTTGGGAGAAATGTACAGTCCCGCTCTAACCCCACAACCCGATAAAATGGCAAATTGCCTACCCAAATGACGAAACTCATGATGAAAAATGACCCCTGTTCTTAAAAAAGGAACAGATGAAAAAGAAATTTGTGATGAGTAATTATTCATCACCTTAAAAATAAATGTTATGTCAGCAAATGGAAGATCCCTAATGAGGTCATCACTTCTCAGACCTTCGGTATTGGAAGATTTGGTAAAACCATGGAATGAGTGGCTGGATGAAAAATGGCCTTTTTCAGGTCATATGCCAGCCGTAAATGTCAAGGAAACGGATAAGAGCTATGAAATCAGCATGGCAGTACCCGGACTTCAAAAAGAAGATATCAAAATCGACATGAATGGATCACTGATTACCGTAAGTGCCGAAAAAGATGTTAAGAAAGAAGAGAAAGACGAGGAATATACCCGCAAGGAGTATAGCTATACGTCATTCTCCAGATCTTTTACCCTACCCGAAGACATTCAAAGGGATAAGATCGATGCAAACTATGTAAACGGAGAGCTGAAATTGATTCTTCCCAAAAAAGAGGAAGCAAAAAAATCAGTTCACCAGAAGATCAGTGTACACTGATCGGAACTCCAACTTCTGCCTGCAGGTGCAGGCGGAGGTTTTTTTAAAAGCTAAGGCGAATATGGTAGTAAAGGATAAAAAAATTGTGATGGGACTGAGTCAGTGTGCATTTGAAACGCTTTCCTGGATTCGATTCATTGAGTTTCTGACTCAGGAAAATTCGCATTTAAAAAATAGATTGTCTGAAGTAATTGATCAAATCAAAGACAGACAAGGCCTTGCCATGGCTGAACATTTTCAAAACCAATTCATCATCAAAGATGATGTGTATGACCATCTGCTATACGACTTGAGAAATCAGATGCAAAAATGGGAACGCTTATCGCATGAGAATAAAGTGCTGAACCAGGAATTGAAGAAAAACCATCTTCAACTGAAAGATCAGATTGAATTCGTAAAAAGAGATCATCAGGTCATGGAAAGCGATTTCAATAGCTATATATCAGAAGTCATTCACAACAATCATTGCTAATTGTATAAATTTTCGAGCTTTTTTTCATTGAGCAAAACGATATTCCCGTCTTTGATGTCAATCAGTCGCTCTCCTTTAAAATCACTCAATGTACGAATCAATGACTCTGTTGCTGTGCCGGCTATATTGGCTAAATCTTCTCGAGAAATATGAATGGAAAAGGGATGTTCTCCCTTGCTAAACTTGTCTCTCAATAAAATTAAAGCATCTGCTACACGTTTACGCAACGAATTATAAGCCAGCCCTAACAATTGCTTTTCTTTCTCCACCACATTACCCGCTAAAATCTGAAGCATTTTTTTCATAATGGTAGGATTCTCTTTGATTAGCTCATCAAACTCTTCACGTGGTATCAAACAAACTTCTGAGTCTTCCAAAGCTTCTGCTGTTTCCCGATAAGTAGAATTTTCCAATAAAGCTAAATACCCGAAATATTCTCCCTCGCCGTATAATGAAATGGTTAGATCTTTTCCATCATCATTGGTCTTGAATAATTTCACTTTTCCTTTTTTTACATAGAAAAGTCTATTGGGATGATTCCCTTCGCTATAAATGATTTGTTTCTTTTTATATACGTTGGTATTTCGATCAGACGAAAGCTCTTTCCAAACGTCTTCTTTACCAATATCTTCAAGAAGTTGTCTCAATCCATTTTGATTGCCTTCGTATTTTTTCTTGAGCAATTCAACCTTTTTAAGTCGTTGTTCCACTGCATTCAACAGTTCCAACTCCGTAAAAGGCTTGGTGATGTAATCATCGGCCCCCATTTCCATTCCTTTTCGCATATCACTACGCTCGGTTTTGGCGGTCAGAAAAATAAAAGGGATATCCCGTAAATCTTCGTTTTTATTCAACATGTGTAAAACACCGTACCCATCTAAAATAGGCATCATGATATCACATATGATGACATCTGGTTTGTGCTGACCCGCCTTCTCAATTCCATCTTTCCCATTTTCAGCTGTTACCACCGTGTAATTGGCAAGTTCCAAAATCTCAGCAGTGTTTTCTCTGATTTCATGATTGTCTTCAATCAATAGAATTTTGTTCATAGATTAAATTTTATAGTGAAGGAAGTTCCACTTCCCAATTCGCTTTCCATTTTCAAGGTTCCACCCATTAAATCAATGTATTTGGAAACAATATGCAGTCCCAGTCCAGTACCTTGGATATTAACTGCATTCTTACCACGGAAAAAACGTTCAAACAGGTGCTTCTTGTCCTCTTCAGAAATCCCTATTCCCTCATCGCGTATTCGAAGGATGGCCGATACAGGGGTAATTTCACTTTCTACCCAGATGGATGCCTGATCCGGAGAGAATTTTATGGCATTGGATATGAGATTGATTAAAATATTTCGAATCAAAGATAGATCCAAGTATGCGGTCTCAACACCACTATGTACATATGAAATCTGCTGCTTGGATTTTAACAAAGGATTCATTTCCGAAATAATGATCTGCAATTGCTCTTTCAAGTTGAAATCAGTATAATGAACCTGAACTTTCCCCTCTTCAATTTTTCCAAGTGATAAAAATTCATTCAATATATCGGTAAGATTGCTAACCGCAGATCGTATACGTAGTATATGTTTATCCCGTCTATCTTGCTCATCTGCACCTGTATATTTTCCTATCAACGATACAGAAGACAAAATGGTGCTGAGCGGAGTCCGAAATTCATGAGACGCCATGGAGACAAATCGGGATTTGAGATCACTGAGTTCACGTTCTTTGCTCAACGCTTCTGTAAGCTTTTGCGTCCTCTCCTCTACTTTATGCTCCAACTCTTCATTCAGTTGCTCAATTTCCCGATTTACTTTTTCCAATTCTTCTTTTTGCTTGCGCAATAAATTTTCATCCTCAACACGCTTTGTAATATCAATGATAAATGCTATCACATAAGACTCCCCATCGATTTCATAATGCCCCAAGCTGATTTCAACAGGAAATTCATTGCCAGACTTTTTAAGTGCAGAAAGTTGCATTCCTTTTCCCATCGGACGATTGGCTGGTTCGTCTTCATACCGCTTTCGGTGCGATAAGTGGCGTTGTCTGAATTGAGCAGGGATAAGATTTTCTACTTTCAATTCGATTATCTCTTGAATTGAATATTCAAATAATGAAATTGCTTGTTCATTGGCTAATATGATTTGACCTTTGTTATTAACCAAGATGATCGGAAGCGTAGCAAATTGAAAAAGAGCTTCAAATTTTTTGATCTCCTTGAAAAGATTTTCAGAAAAAACACGTTGCGTGTCGATGTTGATGATGCGCTCTAAGTAATAGACTTCCTTCTCAAATTGAAATTTTGAAATATCCAACCGGCCCAAAAAAGACTTCCCGGTTCGGGTTAAATACAATACCTCTTCGCTCCAATGTCCGTTTTGCTGAATGGTACTAAATACAAGCTGCTGAAGGTCTTTCTGCAATTCTGTTTTACGTAAACCAAAAAAGGAAAAAACAGCCTGAAATTCCTCTCTTGACCCGTATTGAAATAATTGCTT
>JBEDAP010000114.1:0-2670 GCA_041177705.1 Bacteroidota bacterium | reverse complement strand
TGTTTCGAGTTTCCGCCCGTTTGGGATTAACCCAAAAAGCAAAAACACCTTTAGCAGCAGAAAAACAATTGATTAAATACATCCCAACCGAATTGGTACATAAAGCACACCATTGGTTGATTTTACACGGGAGATATACTTGCCTGGCAAGAAACCCAAAATGCAAAGAATGCGGATTGAAGGAGATGTGTTTGTTCGTAAAGATCTAGGTTGTCGGTTGTCGGTTGTCGGTTGTCGGTTGTCGGTGTTTAATTAGAAAATTAAAAATTTTTGCAATTCAACTGAAAACTGAGAACTGTCAACTGACAACCCTACTGCATCGACAACCCATCAATTGACCCATACTGGCGGATGCGGTCAACAGAGCGTTTAGAGGGACTGAAACTGATGCTATTCAAGACGTCAAAACCTTCTTTGATCATCTGAAACTGCTCTTTTATGGCGGGACTACTTTCTACGAAGGAGATAAAACTTTTGTTTTCTTCCGGCGACATTTCGTTGTAGAGATAACGGATCATTTCTTCACTATTTAATTTGCTCATAATCAACCTTTTATCAATTAAAAAACTGACAAAGGATACGGGGATTTAACGATTGTTGATAGGATAGTGAATGGATCGTAGATCATCTATGCAATTCAATCTACACATCTAAAACGCAATGCCAAACAAATTATTGCATAAACATATATGAAACATAAAGATGCGCGTCATTTTTCCTTTATCAAATACACATCTTCGTTCTCCCTTCTCATGAGGTACTGCTCCCGGGCTACTTTTTCCACCCAGCGGGGATCCTTTTTAATCAGGTCAACCTCGGTTCGGGTTTTATCGATCTGTTCCTGGTAGTATTTTTTATTATCCTTTAGTTCACTCAGCTCATTGCGGTAGCCCAAATGCAGAAACAAATTATTGTGATCGAAGAAAAGCATCCAACCAATAAATAGGATGGTGGCAACTAAGAATTTGTTTTTAAATAGGCGAAGGACTTTCATTCGTTCCGTGAAATTACAATAATATTCAGTTCACTACCCCCTGTTTGATTCTGTATCTTTGCCGCGCAATGGAAAAGTCCAACTTTGTTGATCAGATTCGTGTCTTTTGTAAAAGCGGACATGGCGGTGCCGGTAGCAAACATTTTATGCGAACCAAATTCAACCCCATGGCCGGTCCGGATGGCGGCGATGGCGGTCGCGGTGGCCACATCATCCTGAAGGGAAATAAAAACCTCTGGACCCTCCTCCACCTGAGATATTATAAAAATGTTATTGCCGAAAATGGGCAGGGTGGAAACAAAAACAACATGACCGGTAAAGATGGAAAAGATATCATCATCGAAGTTCCGCTTGGAACGGTAGCGGTAGATGAAGAAACCGGTAAAAAAGAAATTGAAATCTTAGAAGACGGTCAGGAGTTCATCTGGCTGAAAGGCGGTCGCGGTGGATTGGGCAATAAAAATTTTGCGACCCCCACCAATCAGGCACCGGATTATGCTCAACCCGGAGAGCCTGGCATCGAAGGATGGAGGGTATTGGAACTCAAAGTGCTGGCAGATGTAGGATTGGTAGGATTTCCAAACGCAGGAAAATCTACCCTTCTCTCTTCCATCACAGCTGCTAAGCCCAAAGTGGCTGATTATGCATTTACCACTCTTACTCCGCAATTGGGGATGGTTGAATACAGAGATGGAAGATCCTTTTGCGTAGCTGATTTACCTGGTATCATCGAAGGAGCTGCCGAAGGAAAAGGATTGGGTCATCGATTCTTGCGACATATTGAACGCAATCCCGTTTTATTATTCTTGATACCCGCCGACAGCAACGATCACAAAAAGGATTTTGAAATTCTTCGCAAGGAACTAGAGGAATACAATCCTGAATTATTGGATAAAAAATTCATCATCGCAATTTCGAAAAGCGATATGCTCGACGATGAACTCAAACAAGCCATCGAAAAAGAACTTCCCAAAAAAATTCCACACTTGTTTATCTCTTCTGTTTCAGGAACTGGACTGCAGGAATTAAAGGATTTGCTTTGGAAGGAATTGCAGTGAAAGAGTTGTCAGTTATCGGTTATCAGTTGTTAGTTATTAGTTGTTAGTTGTTAGTCGACTTTTTTGGATTTATTAATTGAAATAGAAATAATTTTATAATTTAACTTTCAACCGATAACCGATAACCGATAACCGATAACCGACAACCCTAAACCACCTCCCAACTCACTCCCCCATCCTTCTCATCCTTGAGTTGAATTCCAGCCTGCAATAATTGATTGCGGATTTTATCGGAAGTAGCGTAGTCTTTTTTGGAACGTGCATCTTTTCGGATCTCAGCAATCAACTGCAATACAGCACCCAAGTGCTGATTGTCCTGCTTTCGCTCTTCCTTCAATCCAAATATATCTTCTAAATAGATCTGAAACTTTTGCTTCATCAACTGAAGTGTTTCAGATGAAAGCGCAGTCTTTGCAACATGCCCATCTTTTATAGAATTGATCACAGGCACCAATTCAAACAATCCGGCCAATACTTTGGCAGTATTGAGATCATCGTTCATATCTGCATCAAGTGCATTCAATATATCTACACATTGCTTTTCCAAAGCAGTATCTTGAGCCGAATGCTTTTCAGTAACCTCTAATTTTTTCAATTGCACATGGGCATCCCACATTC
>JBEDAP010000113.1:0-3266 GCA_041177705.1 Bacteroidota bacterium | reverse complement strand
ACCAATTAAATGCTTCAAAGCGCTGCGAACATTTGGATAAATGAAGTTGAATTCTGTTTTCTGTAGTTTACTGCAATCCACCGTTGTACTTTTTAAAACTTCAATACTCATTTCGCCCAAGATCAATTTCAATAGAAACTCTGGAACGCGAATTGGAATATACAATTTACCATTCATTGCCTGAGCGATACCCAAGGTTAAGGTCTTGTTGTTGACGGGTTCCGGAGCTGCCAAATTAAAGACTCCACTCATGGATGGAGTTTCAATTGCATGTAAAAAAGCACGGCAAAGATCATCGATATGGATCCAACTTACCATTTGATTTCCTGTACCCAAAATACCTGCAACGCCCATGCGGGCTGGCTTTTTGAATTCTGCCAGTGCTCCACCTTCGTTACTCAATGCAATTCCCAACCGCAATACAACCAAACGAATATTCAGGTTGCTAATTTTAGAAATGCTACTTTCCCAAGCGTGACAGGTTTCACCCAAAAAATCGTGTGAATGCGGATCTTCTTCTTTGAATGGGGTGCCTGTATCCGGTCCATACCAACCGATCGCTGATGCAGAGATCACGGCTTTCACTTTATGGGGCTTTTGAGAAAGACATTGATAAAGTAAGTCGCTGCTTTGTGTTCTACTCTTTGCAATTTCTTCTTTTCGTTTTTTCGTCCACCGCTTTTTGGCAACGCCCTCTCCTGCCAAGTGAACGATATAATCGGCTTGCGACAAGGCCTGATCATCAATCTTCATCTTATCGATGTCCCATTTGGCATAATATATTTTTCCACTTGGTCTGAAGCTATTCGACTGATACGATGTTTTATAAACAGAAGCTGTTTCAACCGGATTGCGTGACAAGATGATTACATCATATCCTTGCTGCAAAAGAAGGCGACTCAATGCAGTTCCAATCATTCCAGTACCGCCGGTTATCATTACAGTTGACATGAGAAATCAATTTTTACAAATTTACTATTTAAAATAAAAAAACCCCGGATGCTATTCCGGGGTCGGTACGGTGGATGCTGGTTTTTCATCAATCAGGTTTCTTACCCTCGAGGAAGGTATTGATGGTGCTGATTTGAGCTACGTTGTTTTCGTCTGTATTGACCGAATAACTACTATAAAACTTTTCAACCGATGCCAGGGTGGTATTGTGAACCTGGAGGTTGTGACGCACGTAAGCAGGAATATTTTCGTATTCATTATTAGGATCCGAGGCATTGAAATTGAACGATAAATTCCTGAGTTTGTAAAGGCGTTCTTCCGACCTTGCCCGTTGTGCTTCCGCTTCATCAAATGGAGCTGGTTCAGCAACTATTTTATTCTCAACGGTTGGAAGTTCAGGTTGAGCAGCTGTCGGAGCCTCCTCATGAAAAACCAATTCAAATGCATCTTCGGCTTCCTCCATCTCATCTACCTTCCCAGCTTCTGCTGTGAATGAAACGATGGGTTGTGTTAATTCTTCGCTGATCACAGGCTCTTCAATAACTTCCGTTTTGAATTCAACTGTTTCTTCAACAACAGTAGGCTGAACAGCTACTTCTTGCTCTGTGACATAAATGATGCTTGGTTTTGTTAAAAATCCAGAAGGAACTGTTGTATCCACTTCTTGCGACTCTTGCTCCAATTGGAATGAAATTGCTGGAATCGATTCATGCTCCTGAACTACATCCTGCACAGTTTCTTCAACGATATCAGGTTGATCAATTGTGAGTTCAAATACAATAGGCTTTTCTTCTTCAATGATCTCCTCTTCGGGTAAAGACACCATTACAGGTTCTTCTATATGCAATTCGAGAACATTTGACTGAACAGGAAGCTCTTCTTCAATTGCAGCTGTAATAGGTTCTTCTATCTGTGCTATGGGTTCTGGCTGAGGCTCTTCTACAGGCGTTACCAAAGAAATAGATTCAGGCTTGGGTTGCGGATTGACATCCAGCGTAAACATGATTTTCTCGTCTTTTACCTCCTGTTTTGCAATAGGCTTAGGATCTCCAAATGGCGATTTTTGCTCAAAACCAGTTGCAATGATAGTTATGCTGATTTCGTCTCCCAATGAATCATCATAACCCAGACCCAAAATAACATCGGCGTCTTGCCCAGCTTGCGCCAACAAGTATTGCTGAATGGTTTCAACTTCATCCATAGTAAACTCAGACTCTCCTGCTCTAGAATTGATATTGATCAATACCCATTTAGCTCCTTTGATATCATTATCATTCAACAACGGTGAATTGAGAGCTTGTTCGATCGCCAATTGAGCTCTGGATTCGCCTTGTGCTCTTGCACTTCCGAGAATAGCAACACCACCATTGCGCATTACGGTGCACACATCGGCAAAATCTACATTGATTTGTCCGGTTGTATTGATCACATCTGTTATGCATTTTGCAGCAGTGGCAAGAACATTATCAGCAGTAGACAAAGCGGCACTCATGGTAAGGTTACCAAATTGATGCCTTAATTTATCGTTGCTGATCACCAAAAGTGTATCTACTTGAGATTTCAATTGCTGAATTCCAGCATCGGCATGCAAAGCGCGTTTCTTGCCTTCGTATGAAAACGGTGTTGTTACAATTCCAACGGTAAGGATACCCATGTCTTTGCAAATCTTAGCAATGATAGGAGCCCCGCCGGTTCCTGTTCCTCCACCCATGCCTGCGGTTACAAAAGCCATTTTGGTATTGACTTCCAAAATACGCTTGATTTCTTCCAGGCTCTCTTCGGTTGCTTGGCGACCAATTTCAGGATTGGCACCCGCACCCAATCCTTGAGTAAGAGATGGGCCTAGTTGAATTTTATTAGGGACGCGACTTTGAGCTAAGGCCTGTGCATCCGTATTGCATACAATGAAGTCTACTCCTCCAATATCCAAGCTGTGCATGTAATTAACTGCGTTGCTGCCACCGCCGCCTACACCAATCACTTTAATAATGGAAGACTGTTCTTTTGGGAGATCGAATTGTATCATGTTCTGGATTTTATGGGTTTGAATTTTGGGTTAGTGGTTAAAAATTTTATAGATGCTTATCTCCTTCTTCTTTGAATAAGTCGATCAAGCCATCTTTTATACTGTTCATGAAATCAGACAAGGTTTTTCTTCCTTTTACAGGGATTGGATTCTCCATGGATTCTTCTTGTCCCTCCGCAACCGCTTCTTCTTTTACAGGGCGAGTCCAAACGCGTTTCTGATCTGGATACAAACGGTTTTGATTGTTCTCATACACATTGTACCCTTTGAGGATAAGTCCGATACACGT
>JBEDAP010000112.1:0-5081 GCA_041177705.1 Bacteroidota bacterium | reverse complement strand
GCAACGTATCCTTTGAGCCCACGTGAAGCATGAAATGCCAACAATCGATTTGCTTCTGATTTCAGCAAAGGGTCAGCAATGACCAGCATGTCATAAAACTCCAAACCATGTAAATTTTGATTGGCAACTTTGCTAACAAACTGGACATCTAAAACTGCGCTTGGTTCAAAAGCAATGAATTCACTGTAAACACCGGTTGCAAAAGGAAAACGAATGGTTGTTCCTGTGAGATCAACCTTAACCTTGAAAGGCTTTTCGAATTGGGTTATATTCCATATTCGAACATTGCTGTTTGCATTTTTTATCTGGAATCCTGAAGGCTGTTGAATGAATTTGGAATCAATCAATCGAAATTCCAATTGATTCAATCCTGAAAAGTCTAAGGTTCGTTTTCCATAAACCTCGAACCAGTTCAGCCACGCCTGCGCATTTACACTTCCGGCAGTGAATGCATAATCAATTTGCAGTGTCTTGGAGTTGATAGAAAGTTCTGAAGCAACGCGACTCACATTTGCAACGGGCTCAAGTAGATTGCCTAACAAAGGGGCCGTACTTTGAACCGAAATAGCAGTTCCGTTGGCTTTAAGTGAAATCTGATTCGGTTGTCCAAAACTTCTGCCCACCACTTCACTGACCAATTGAAGCGATGAACCCGGAACAACATTCAACCATGGAATTGAATAGGATTTTCCTGCAATTCCTGTCGAAGAAGATCCAATCAGATCACCGTACCACTCTTTACCGCTCTTTAGAAAATTGATACTGTCTTTTTCAAACCGGTATCGATCGTCAAATGTGTCGAAATAGGCTAATGGCTGAACAAATGTATTCTCCTCCATTACCCGTAATCCGTTGGATGTATTTACTCGGATGAAATAAAAGGCTTTGTTGGTGTATGGATTTTTCGAATAAGAAAACGATCGTTGAACAGAATCTACAGTCCACGCATGAGGCCCAGGAGCATAGAAAAGGAAATAGTCTTGACCGTCAAATTTCCCATCGCCTCCATCTACAACTTCAATAGCATTTTCCCTCAGGTCATCGGGGTAGCTCCCATTTGTATTTTCCGGTAGTACTTGTCCCCCGTTCCCAAAAAGTTGTATGGAAACCGATGAAATTTCAGGACCCAAGCCCCAAGTTTTGAGCTGAGAGGCGGTAATTTTATAGATTCCAGATCCGGAAACCGAAATTTTAACCCATTGCCCTTCAGAAAGTACTGATTTTGGGGTATAGAATCGCTGGCCCTGTGCTAAAAGGACAATCCCCATTAAAACAACGAAAACGGTCCATCTTTTCATAAAAGGCTGTTAACAAATTTAGCATTTAGTAAACATATTAGCCTTCATAAAGCATTGAATGTATTTATTTTAACGCTTACATTTGTTCTTGTTCCACACTCAGGCAAATGCAATAAACAAGGCAAATGCCCGTTAATGTGAAACGGATAATTAAAAGCGTTCATCATGAGAAACCTTTTGTACCTGCTTTCGGTTGTGATTCTTTTTAGCGCCTGTAAGGGAGGTCTTCCTTTTGGAAAAAAGAAGTTTGAAAGATCCAGCATGACCGGCTGGAATTACAACGACAAAAACCAGGGCGGATTTTTCAAGTCGCCGTTTAAAGAACAAGAAACCGGCCCCGGACTCGTTTTTGTTCAAGGTGGAACCTTTACCATGGGGGCAGCTGACGAAGATGTAATGAGCGACTGGAACAACGTTCCTAGAAGGGTTACGGTTTCTTCATTCTATATCGACAGAACCGAGGTAGCTAATATCCATTATAGGGAATACTTAAATTGGATTGAAAGAACATTTGACGACCCCATGTATGAAGCGGTTGTAAACGGTGCGAAACCGGATACATTGGTTTGGAGAAGTGAACTGGCTGCCAATGAGCCACTGGTTGATTACTATTTCAGGCACCCATCCTATAATAACTACCCTGTAGTAGGTGTATCATGGAGACAAGCCAATGATTTTTGTATTTGGAGAGGCAATCGGGTAAACGAACTCGTTCTGGTACAAAAAGGGCTTGCCAATCCCAATCAATTGAAAACCATCCAAGGTCAGGGTGAAGAAAACTTTACTACCAAATCTTATCTTCTAGGTTTGTACACTACCCAGGCAGCAAGAAATAAAAAGTCTCCTCTGCTTGATGAAAACGGTAGACCCAGAATGTATACCAAAATTGAAGACGGTATTTTACTTCCGGAATACAGACTTCCTACAGAAGCTGAATGGGAATATGCGGCCTTGGGATATATCAATCAAAACCCGAACGTGAAAAGAAAAGAAGGTAAGAGAGGTGAAGAATTGATTATGAACAAGCAAGTTTATTCATGGTCACATAACGTGAACGGTCTTCGCGATAACCGCTACGGTAGCTGGCAAGGTAAATACATGGCCAACTTCAAAAGAGGAAATGGTGATATGATGGGTATCGCAGGTGGTTTGAATGATAACTCTGCAATTCCTGGTCCAATCGACGCCTTCTATCCGAACGGATTCGGCCTCTACAACATGTCCGGTAACGTAAACGAATGGGTAGCTGACGTCTACCGCCCTATGTCTGGAAAAGACGTTGATGATCTAAACCCATACAGAGGTAACGTGTTTACCAAACTTGAAAAAGACGAGAACGGAGAATTCCAGCGAGATAGCATTGGTCGCGTAAAAACAGTTAAAGTAACCCAAGAAGATCTCAAGAACCGCAGAAACTATCAGAAAGCGGATGTAATCAACTACCTCGATGGTGACTCACTTTCTATGGCCATGTACAATTATGGAACTACAACTTTGATTAGCGATAAATCAAGGGTATTTAAAGGTGGAAGCTGGGACGATCGCTATTATTGGTTGAGCCCGGGTACCAGAAGACATTTAGAAGAAGATCAGGCAACATCAACCATTGGTTTCAGATGCGCGATGGATCGCTTCGGAAGTCAGGAAGGAAATGGATTCAAAAATGGAATGCATTTCAGTACACGCAGACAAAACACAAGAAAGAAATAACTGCAAACATATTCATGAAACCCCCTCCTACCGAGGGGGTTTTTTTATGACGTAAACCCTTGGATTTTTATACCCGGAATGAGGTAGTATCTTTGAAAAATGGAAATCGAAAAGTTATACGAGCTATATAAAAAATTTCCACGCGTTCAAACGGATAGCAGAAAACTTGCTGCAGGCGAGATATTCTTTGCGCTGAAGGGACCCCATTTCAACGGAAATAGGTTTGCTGCAGCTGCCATTGAAAATGGTGCAGCAGGAGTTGTGATTGATGAACCCATCGAAATCGAAGGAGAAAATATTTTCTTGGTCAACGATGTGCTTCAATGCCTTCAGCAATTGGCCTTGCATCACCGCAATCAATTTCAAATTCCTTTCCTTGCTATTACGGGAAGTAACGGAAAAACAACAACCAAAGAATTGGTTCATGCAGTATTATCTTCTCGTTACAAAACATATACAACAAAGGGCAATCTCAATAACCACATTGGTGTTCCACTTACACTTCTATCCATAGGTATGGACGCAGAAATGGCCATCATTGAAATGGGTGCCAATCATCAAAAAGAAATTGCATCCTATTGCGAAATCGCAAGACCAACCCACGGAATCATTACCAATTGCGGAAAAGCGCATATGGAAGGATTCGGCGGAGTAGAAGGTATTCGTAAAGGTAAAGGAGAGTTATTCGATTTCATTTCAATACACAAAGGGACAGCCTTTGTAAACTGCGAATTAGAATACCTGCTTGGCATGAGCAAGTCCATCGCAAACATCGTATGGTACGGTCAACCCAAAGGGAATTTTAAATCAACCGTTTTTCAGAACGAACCCTTACTTGCGCTTGAAATAGAAAATCCAAACTGGGGAAAGCAAAGAATTTTTACTCGTTTGGCAGGAGCATACAACAAGCCAAACATTGATGTTGCGATTGCTGTAGGTGATTATTTTAAAATCGATTTTGGAACCATACGGAATGCAATAGAAGCATATATACCTGATAACGCACGGTCACAGTTGATTCAAAAAGATTCCAACACCATCATCCTAGACGCCTACAATGCCAATCCAAACAGCATGCATGCTGCCATCGATAATCTTATCAAACAGCCGGGACATGGCAAAGTATTTTTGTTAGGCGCTATGATGGAATTGGGAGAGGACTCCATCAAAGAACATCAAGAAATAATTGATCTGCTGGTATTCCATAAAATGAAACAGGTTGTTTTGGTCGGAGGCGACTTTGAAAAAACATCCCATCCCTTTCGCTTTTTTAAGACAAGTGATGAGGCCTGTGAATGGCTGAAAAAGAATTTGCCCTCCCACGCCATGGTACTCATCAAAGGATCCAGAAGCATCAAAATGGAAAAACTTCTTGAAGCATTTTAAGTAAGGACTTTTGTCACACATCCTTATCCATCAAAAAATTAACTTGCAGCAAATTTTTACCCATGTCAGGCATCAAAAGCACCTACCTATATAGTGTATTGAACAACAAATGTCCTCGGTGCAGAAAAGGAGATATTTTCAGCTCTAAGAATGCATACAAACTGGGCGAATTCACCAAAATGAATGAAAATTGTCCGGTATGCGGACAACCCACAGAAATTGAAGTTGGATTTTATTACGGCACAGGATATGTAAGCTACGCACTGACGGTAGCCTTCAGCGTGTCTACTTTGGTAGCCTGGTGGGTATTGATTGGGTTTTCACTCGACGATACGAGATTCTTCTGGTGGATGGGCACCAATGCAGTATTGATGATTGTAATGCAGCCTTTGTTCATGCGACTTTCAAGAAGTATTTGGCTCTCTTGGTTTGTTAAATACGAAAAAGATTGGGAAAAGAATCCACTCGAACTGCCTGAGCGAATCATCCCCGGCCAAGAGAACTTCTAAATAAAGTAAAAAAGTTACCTTAGAGGATCAACATCCCTTAACAACATGAAAAAGATCCTCTTGGCCTCTCTTCCATTATTTGCCCTCACATTTATTCAAGCGCAGGAAAAATTCACCATCAAAGGTGATGTGAGCAAAGTCAGCCTACCTATTGAAAAAGTATATTTAAGTTATTACG
>JBEDAP010000111.1:0-3996 GCA_041177705.1 Bacteroidota bacterium | reverse complement strand
AACTACACCTGTCCTTTCGGTATCTTGATCATCCCCTTCTTCCCACTTGGGAACACCAATAACAATATCCTCAGCATTTACTTCAATTTTTTTAGATGGGTCCGGTGGAGTAGAAACGATGTTGCCAAACTCATCCAAATAAGCCATCATGTCGTCACCCGATTTCCCTTGCTCTTTTCTTTCTTGACGCTTCTCTTCCTTCAACTTTTTTTCAAGTTGCTTCTTTTTTTCTCTTTCCTTTTTATTCCAGGAATCTGCCATGTTTTGTTTTTATTCCTTCATTCCTAACTGCTCACGAAGCAACTTAAAAAAATCAGAAGGAGGTGATCGATGCCCTAAAGGTAACCCTTTCCTGGCGCTAAAGAAAGAAAGCCCAAAATTATAATTCGGCTAACCGAATATTCTTATAACTGATGCTCATTTCATTTCCTGGATGCAATTGAAAACCAATCGGACCTTCCAACGGCATTTTGTCATCCGATGTATAATTCATCACTTCTATCCCATTCAACCATACGGTGTATTGCCGGCCTATCACTCTCACCTTCATGGTGTTCCAGTCTTTCAATTTCAAAATATCCTTCACTTTTGCCTCCACCGGATAGCCTTTCTTGGGTATATAGGGAGAAGCCGTTAGATCTCTTTTCAAGGATCCTGAAATTCCAATTTGAATTTGGTCGTTTTCCGAACGTAGAAAAATACCCGAATCCACCACACCATCTCCCATTAAAAAATCTGCCTGAATGATAAAATCTTTGTACTTCGCGTCAGTCCACAATATGCTTCCTTTTCGCTCTGCAGTACTTTTTACAAACAACACTCCCTTGTTTGCACTCCACCATACATTGTTATCGGGAACCTTCCATCCTTTAAAATCTTTCCCGTTGAAAATCTTTTTCAGTTTAGGCTCTTGCGCAAAAACTGAAACGGCTAATACCAATCCAATAAGAAGAAATCCTTTTTTCATGTATTGAAATTATACATAAATTCAAATATGCAATACAATACCAGAAGATCATTTATCAAGAATGCTGCCGGGTCAGCCGTTGCAGCTACGATTGCTCCTGCTGCACTAGCCATGAGCGCATTGCCCCAAGAAGGCAACAGAATCATAGGTGCCAACGATAAGATTAGAATCGCCGTTCTAGGCATCAACGGTAGAGGTAAAAATCATATCGAAGAAATCATGAAGCTTTCTGCCTCTGCTAATGTAGAGATTGCAGCTTTATGTGATCCAGATATGAATATCTTACAGGCCGTTGCCAATGATTTCGAAAAAAAATATGGTAAAAAAGTCCCCATAGAACAAGATTTCAGAAAACTATACGCTGATAAAACAATTGATGCTGTAACACTCGCCACTCCCAATCACTGGCATGCATTGCAAACGATTTGGGCTTGCCAGGCCGGTAAAGATGTATATGTAGAAAAACCTGCTACACATAACATCCACGAAGGAAAAAAAATGATTGAAGCTGCCTACAAATACAACCGCATAGTGCAACACGGTGTTCAACTGCGCAGCTCGATTGCTATTCGCGAAGCAGTAAAGCATTTACATGATGGATTGATTGGTAGAGTATATATGTCTCGTGGTCTCGTTTTCAGAAGAAGAGGAGACATTGGAAACAAAGGGGTATCTCCCATCCCTGCGGGACTCAACTACGATCTTTGGTGTGGACCAGCACCCATGCGTCCGTTCTCAAAAAACTTAGTTCACTACAATTGGCATTGGCACTGGAATTATGGAAACGGAGATGTAGGAAATCAAGGAATACATGAAACCGATCTTTGCATGTGGGGACTAGGTGTAGATACACTTCCGGAAAGAATAACATCCATGGGAGGAAAATTTCTGTGGGACGATTGCAAAGAAGTTCCAGAAATTCAAACATCAATATATCATTATCCCAAACAGAAAAAAATGATTCAGTTTGAAGTGCGAAACTGGAATACCAATTTCGAAGATGGTGCAGGAGTAGGAAATATTTTCTACGGAGATAAAGGATACATGGTGGTTAAAGGATACGGCACCTACGAAACCTATTTAGGCGAGAAAAAAGAAAAAGGACCCAGTCGTTCAGAATCCGGAGAACTCACTCTGCATTTTCAAAACTGGTTCGATGCCATTCGTGCTAGAGACATGAGCATTCAAAATGGACCGGTGCAAACAGGTCATCTTTCCTCTTCACTTGCTCACTTGGGAAATATCTCTTACCGGTTAGGAAGACAACTTGAGTTTGATCCAGTAGCAGAAAGATTCATCGGCGAAGGTGAAAACGAAGCCAATGCGATGTTGAGTAGGGATTACCGCGCTCCTTATCTATTGCCCGATGTTGTTTGATTGATGAATTGATATCCAAGCATGATCAAATGTGTTGGATTATTTTTTTGATGCAAATAGGTATATCCTAAGTTGATTAGATTCTGCTTTGGTCTGAAGTGCCAAAACATTCCCAATCGGTTTTGATTATATCCCAATGCGGATTCACGTGTTTGAAGCATGATTTCATTGTAGAGCTGAATATCGCTTTTGGAAGATATTTTTTTGATCATTCCTAAACGATATCGGTATCGCTGAGCCTGAAACCGTGCAAACGCTGAAGTAGCATCAAACCAACGCTGTTCAATTCGCAGACGTTGAATAAGTTGAACCTCTGATACAGAGTATTGTAAAACTGCTTCACCCCATAACCTGTTCTCTACACCAAAACCGGACTTATCCTTTTGAACACGAGAGAAAAAAAGAGCATAGCCTCCTGCAGCATTGAAATGCGTTGAGGCATAATACCGCAAGCCCGTTCTGTACAACCACTGACTGGCTGTTGCATCAAACCCATAGGTTCTATACCCTGCATCGTTATGCCATTCTAAATTTCCCTTACGAAAAGGAGCTTGAACGGAAAACCACATACTCGAATTCTGAGCAACTGCCACATCATAGAAAAACAGGAACAAAAAAAAGGCGTGAAATTTTTTCACGCCCTAAATTTCGTTAAATCTTGTAATACTGCTCCCATCCTTTTCGAGGAGGAGCACCAACCAACAGTTGGTTGGCCAATTTATTGTTGGTAATCTTTTTCGACTTACGATCAAATTTCAACGTTGTATTAAGCATCTGCGCCAATACGCCCAAGCAAAACACCTGACTCAAAGGTCCCGCCACCTCAAATGGCGAACGTGTTTTTTCTTGTCCCATACAGGCTTTGAGGAAATTAGCATAGTGATTGGAAGGGCTAGGTGGAACCAAAGGAAGTTTAGACTCCATCTCTTTTGCCTTGGCTTCCGGAATAATGCTTAATGTACTTCCATGTGAACCTCCTTTGAAAATTAAATCCTTGCTGTAAATAATTTTACCGGGATTCAATTTCTGAGATTGAATAGCTCCATTACTCGGAGGCGGAATATTGGGATCTAATTTAGATGTAGATCCATAACCTTCCGGCAATGGAGGTAAGTTGTTGATACCATCGTACCACGTAATATCACATGCCGGCATTCCCTTCCGTGCAGGGAACTTAAATAAAATGGTAGATGAATACGGATAAAAGAACGGATTGTGTTCATCGGCTCTCAGCATGCTCACTTCACTTGGTAATCCTAAATCCAAAAACTGATGTGCCGTATCAATCAAGTGGGCTCCCCAATCTCCCAAAGCACCCATTCCAAAATCATACCAGCAACGCCATTGCCCGTTGTGGTAATCGTGGTTGTAATCGTGTTCTTTAACTACCGTATGCCAGGTATCCCAATCCAATGTTGCTGGAATTGCTTCTTTGGCTGGTAAACTCGTCATCTTTGGATTAAAAGCATGCCAACGACGAGCAGAATTCATGTGTGCAGTGATGGCAGTTACATCTTTGATAATCCCTGCTTCTACCCATGTTTTAAATTGAAAATAATTTGCCTCAGAATGTCCTTGGTTTCCCATTTGTGTTACAAGCTGTGGTCTTTTAGCCGCAGCCTTCATCATCAGCTCCACCTCCTGAAACGTCC
>JBEDAP010000110.1:0-4373 GCA_041177705.1 Bacteroidota bacterium | reverse complement strand
GTACAAAAAGCATCAACATCACCCTTAGCTAATTTCACATTTACAAAAGCTGGTGAATACAGTATTTATGTTGAAGCAAAAGATAACAAAGGTGCTACCACAAAGAGTCAGGTTTTAAAAGTATATGCAGGAAACGAAGCACCAACTGTTTCGGTGCAGGCCGATGATAAATCGACTTTTTATTTCCCTGGAGTTCCGGTTCCGTATAGTGTTTCTGTGAAAGATCGTGAAGATGGAACAACGGAAAAGGGCGGTATTGATAAAAAATCCATTTATGTAAAAGTGGATTATTTGAGTGGTCCAGATCGTGCTCAGGTTGTAGGACATCAAATTATTACATCTGCTATGGAGGGAAAAAATTTAGCAGCAACATTGGATTGTAAAGCTTGTCACAAAGAAGCGGATAAATCCATTGGACCTTCTTATCAAGCTGTTGCAGCCAAATATGAAAAAGATCCGAAGGCTAAAGCCTATTTGACCAACAAAATCATCAAGGGAGGTTCAGGCGTTTGGGGCGAGGTAGCGATGTCTGCACATCCGGATTTAAAAGTCAGCGATGCCGAGATGATTGTTGATTACATCTTGGGTGTAAATAAAAAAGAAGCACCTTCTTTGCCTTCAAAAGGCACAGTTACACCAACAGAGAAAGATTTGGGTCGTGGTAACTTGATGCAGATCACTGCTACGTATACAGATAAAGGTGGACCTGGTATTCGTCCGCAAAGCGGAGTTGGTGTATTAAATTTGAAGAGTCCTAATTTATCTGTTGATGCAGCCGATCAAAAAAATGGAGTAACCATTGCTGAGTTTGGTGGAAGAAAATTGGCGATTTTATCAGGCAACAGTGGAAGCTTAGAATACAATCAGATGAGTTTGAAGCATGTGAAATCTTTGGAGTTGAATTACGGTATGCAGGAAGCGCCGGAGTATGGGATTGTAGTTTCTTGGCATGTGGATTCACCTTCTGGTGCTAAGTTGGGTGAAGTTGTAATAGGTAAGGATGTAGATCCGAAGTCTACCAAGAAATTGGTTTCATTGAGTAATATTCCTGATCAGCCTTTTAAATTGGTTGTGAAGATTGAAAAACTTGATCCAAAAGAAACCAAGATGGTTGCTGTCAGTACCATGCGATTGATAGCGGGTAATTAAAATTCCTTTTCGAATAAAAGCCGGTATTTATAAGATACCGGCTTTTTTATTTTTAAAAATATTGATGGAAGCTGTGATAGCAATGATTAACAAGCCTCCAAACTCGCGCGTATTTTCAATCCAAGGTTTTGTTGCTTTCATGGTTTGTACAAGGTTTTCAGCCTCGTGTTCTGTGAGCCAGGAAAAAACTCCGTTTGGTGAAATGATCAATTTGATTCCATAGATGAGGCAGAAGATGATCAATCCATAGTTGGCAAAACCATCGTATTTGCCTTTTGCATTCAGGATGCAAACCAAAGCTGTGTATCCATATACAGGGATCCATAGATAGGGATCTGGATCGTTGAATTGAAGCAATGCAAAGACCAAGAAAACGAATGCCATCACCCCATTGAAAATCTTCATGGTATTAGAGCAGATTTATGAGAGAGGACTTGATATGCGAGATACTTTTTTCGATACTGATTAGCGGGGAACCTGGACATGTATCTTGCTCAACAAAGAAATGTTTCATGCCGGATGTTTTTGCTTGCTTGAAAATGGACGCAAAATCAATAACTCCGTTTCCAACTTCAGTAAAATTTTTCTTATCTGTTTTATCCATATCCTTCACATGCCAAAGAGCAATTCTTCCCTTGTGTTTTTTGAATAGCGCAATCGGATCTTGGCCGGCTTTTACAGTCCAATATAAATCGAGTTCTACTTGAACCAATTTGGAATCTGTTTCTGATGTTAGAATATCAAAAGGAAGAACTCCATTTTGTGCTTCAAATTCAAAATCGTGGTTATGATAGCAAAGTTGAATACCAGCTTTCTTGCAGGTTTCAGCAGCTTTATTTAAGTCGGCAGCAATTTTTTTATAGGTATCGATGTTGCCTCTTTCTTCGGGCATGAGGTAAGCAACTACCATGTATTTTTGTCCGATAGCAGCAGCGTCTTCTACAGCTTTGTCCCATCCCGTTAAAATGGTTCCTGGGATTTTTTTGTTTCCAAAATTTCCATACATATAATGTCCAGAAGGTGCATATAGGTTGAGGCCTTCTAGAACTGATTTGTATTCAGAAGCAGACATTCCAAAAAACTTACCATTGTATCCGAAGTTTTCTACTTCGCCAAATCCAAGTGAGGCAACTTTAGTCAATGTTCCTTTGGGATCTTTTGCAATGAGATCACGAACGGTATATAGTTGTACACCGATTTTTTTATTTTTTGAATCTGTAAAGGCCCAAGATGCATTGGTGAGCATGGTACCGGCAGAAAGCCAGGCCATTTGTTTGAGAAGTTCTCTTCTTGTATTCATGGCAAAAGGTTTATTTAGTTTTAATATTTTGAATGAATGCAGGGATGTCTTTTTCTTCATCGCTGTACAGAATCAGTTTTTGATCTGCTCCGAATAGAAACATGGAAGGGTATTTTCTGGGTAGGAAACGACCGATGAATTGATTGTACGAATCGGAAAGCAGTAGAGTATTTTTTTTGATGATTAACTTATCACCAAAATTTTTTAGAAAAGGAATGGCCAATTCTTTTTTGTCTTTTGTAAGCAGGTAAAGGTTGATGTTATTCAGGACTTTTTCATTTTCGTTGAAAGTTGAAATAGCCTGCATGCAATGCGGGCACTCTGTATCAAAAAAAATGAAAAGTGTTTTTTTCCCTTTGGTAATATTGATTTTACCGAAGTCGCCTCCGCCCTGAAGTCGGGTAAATTTGAAGTCGGGTATTTGCTTGACCTGAGCTTTTGCAATGGGCGCTAGGGATAGGGTGATTAGCGCAAAGCATGTGTACCGGATAAATTGACTTATGTATTTCATATTCAATGCATAAATAAGCTTTTTTTGAATTCGTGTGAGAAATAGGGGATTTAAAAATTGCCTACTAATTTTTAAGAAATACATGCAGCATAAACCATGCATAATTTGTCTAATGTCGAACAGTTTTCTATCCCTAATGTGTATTTATTACACTTTAGAAATGAAAAAAATGTAATATTATTGTCAAATAATTTCAAACGATTGCGATATTTTCACACCTGTTTTCAACATTTCGTATCAAGTTTTAATGCAACTCTTTCATTAATAACCATTTAATCACTTAAACAACTACTGCATGAAAAGTATGCTTGCTCAATCGCTTAGAGCCGGTTTCCTGACGGTCCTCATGGGATTGTTGGTTTCGGTTTCTTTTGCCCAGCAGAAAGTTTCCGGTAAAGTTACCGGGGGCGATACTGGTGGGGGACTTTCGGGTGCTACCGTTAAGGTAAAAGGCGCTGCCACAGCCGTAACTACTGGAGCCGACGGTTCTTATTCAATTTCAGTTCCATCTAATGGTACACTTGAGATATCCTTTGTTGGATATGAGTCGCAAGACGTAAAAGTGGGAAGCAATTCCGTAATCAATGTTGTGCTTCAAGCCTCATCTGCAGCACTCCAAACCGTAGTTGTTACGGGTTATGGATCTCAGGAGAGAAGGAGCATCACAGGATCTGTTGCGGTAGTTGATACCAAAGAGATGACCAAGTATGCGGCTTCTAATATTGCCGATCAGTTACAAGGTAAGGTTCCAGGTGTTCAGATGTCAACATCGGGTGATCCAGGTGCTGCAGCATTTGTACGTATCCGTGGTATTGGTACCATCAACAACAACGAACCTCTTTACGTAATTGACGGGGTTCCTGTTCAGAATGAATCTAACATCAACTTCTTGAATCCAAACGATATCGAATCCATTCAGGTGTTGAAAGATGCGGCTTCTGCATCAATTTATGGTTCTCGTGCTGCGAACGGTGTAATTGTGATCACAACTAAAAAAGGAAAGAGCGGTGCTTCTAAACTTTCAGTTGACATGTTCTATGGGTCACAGTCTCCTTCAAAAATTCCTGAGACTTTGAGTCCATTGGAGTTTTTGGAAGTTCAGCAAAAATTAGCTTCTGGTCAGGGTATTCCTTTCACTTCTAATATCTACATCAACCAAGGTGGCAAATGGGTTCTTCCTGACTACGCAGTTCGCGGATTGGGTGGCTTCCTTGCTGGAGATCCTGCGGTTGATCCAGCCAAATACAATCTCAACCTTGATCCTACAGGTGGTGGTGTTGGAGATTATTTAATTCTTCAGACCAACAAAGCAGGTACAAACTGGTTCAAAGAAGTGTTCAAGCCTGCCATGCAAAAAAGTTATCAAATTTCTGCTTCTGGCGGATCTGATAAGGGACAGTTCTTCTTCTCTGG
>JBEDAP010000109.1:0-4597 GCA_041177705.1 Bacteroidota bacterium | reverse complement strand
TCCCAAACCAACGGTATCGATTTTGAGCTACCCAATTGTAAATACGGTCACGGATAAAAACCGGGACTAAGATAAATACATACAACATCGGCCATAAGCCCGACAAATTTCTCACCAACATCAAAGCTGCAGTAGAATGGGTATATATGCGGTTATTTAGAATTACGATGACCGTATTGAATTCCTGAGTAGGCATGTTGTACTGACGCAAAAGTTCTTGACCAGATTCCCCTTGGAGTGACCCAAATCGAAATCTTTTATTCTTATCGTGCTTCAGAACAAATTGAACCACCCCATTGCACAAATTGCAATGCCCATCAAACAAAATAATATTTGCGAAATCTTGTCTTGCCATGACCTCAAAAGTTCGGATTTCCCTTCTTGAACATCCGATAGGAATAAATCGTTGGCACTAATACCATCACTAACATTACAACAAAGAATAGAACAATAACTGCAACACCGGAAAGAATCCAGGCAAATAGAATTTGGATTATACCGCCATAGATCCAAATTCGTCCTGCGAGTTTATGTGTAGCATTCCAGTTTTGTTGATTTTCCAATGTCCAGGGCAGTCTCAATCCCAAAAAATAATTCTGCTTGACTTTGGGGAAATACGATCCCATAAATACAAATCCACTACCCATCAACGTAAATAAAATTTTCTCGAAGGGTACCCCGGGGTGGACAATCATATATAAAATAGCAATCGAAAGAGAAGACAAGAAAACAACCATCCCAATTGCAAAATTTTTGAATACCCGATCGTCTACTTCTTGATAGCGTTTAGGATCAATGAATTTAATATGGGTAAGCAAGAGGTAGACCATAAATCCTACAACCCCCATGATCGAAGGCAATAGAAAGATTGTTCCTTTACTCCCATATCCATCCGCTTCACCTTTGATATTAAAATGCGTGGGAATGATTTCCGGTAAGCCGGGATATAAATACATAGCATAGGCAAAGGGGATTACTAAGACTGTAATTACAATTACAATGGGATATACTTTTTGCCACATATATATTTCTAGAAATCTTTATTGAAGAGCTACCATGATTCATTGACAAAAGCTAAATTAATCGAATGCGACGAAATAAAACATCAAGGCTTCCATTCAATAGCAACTATGATTTCGTTTTTCCGACCCACCAACTGATAAGGTGGATTGTACCCCAAATAACGAAAATTGCCAATCGTCTTGATTTCTTTTAATGCTAAATCATTTTTAAGCTTGTCGGTATATTTTGTGATCGCTGCATCTCCAGCATATCCACCAAATTCAATAGCTGCCACATATTCGGCCGGAGATTCGTGAATGACTACCCTGGAATCGTTAGGCTTGGGCAGATTTTTAACATCGTACGCTGAAGGCATAACAAAACTCATTGAAGATTCAGTCTGATTGATGTCCATATGCACTGGAGACGTCATGGCAATCTTAGCCGATGCTTCGTTGTTCCCGAATATATACCCCGCAATTTTTTGAAACCCACTTCCCGCTAGTTCTCTGTAAGATTTTGCTGTTGAACGAATAGTAGCAAAGGTTGCTGAAGGATAGTATCGAATTTCAAATTCTTTCTCCTTTTTTACTACTTGGTATTGCTGCTTTTCTATTTTGGATGTAGATATAGCCATAAAAGATTGAAATACAACTAACACAATTAATACAACCAATATCCCAATGATCATTTTTTTCATTTCAAGGTATTCTAATTAAAACACTTTGCCTCTAAAACATGTTCAGAACTTTACGTTTTTTAACTTTTGTCAGATTTAGCAATACGCCATCACTTTAGCGATGCCTTTTCAAACAATTGATGAATAAACAGAATAAGCAAGCCAAATAAAACGGAGCCAATTATAAGCACGTTATTTAATAAGCCTGAAACGGAGAAAGATATTTTGATCAAAATAGTAGAAAGTACAAACCCGGAATTTCGAATGATCGTATGAAACCGATCGGAATAAAAAAACGATGCAAGCAATAACAAAACGTCAACAACAATCAACACCGTAAAAAACTCATCAAAGAAAATATTGTTGGTATATGCCAACACATGTGCATCGGAAAGTCCATTTTTCAATACAACCGAAAGCCAATCAGAAAAAGAATATATAGCCAATACAATAAGAACCGGCACCAACATTAAGGCAATTATTTTCTTAAGAAAAACAAATTGACCGGCAGGATTTTTTGTAACATCCGTCGACTCCTGCACCGCTAATTGCTTCGGCATTATTTTATGGTAATACAAAAAAATGAGAAAAAATAATAACAAAGAAGTAACTGCATCGATAGTAAACAAAAGATCGTTTTCATTTTTAAACCAATCTTGAACTAATTCCAGATCCCCCAAATCTTTAAAAATACGTCTGATTACAATCAGGGTAATGATTTCATATTGCTTCCCTATGTAAAATGAAGTTGATTTGGGCAAATAGAAAAGGAGCAAATAAACTTCATATACAAGAATGAATGAAAACGGAGTGTAAATAGCAGAAATCGGATTACTTAAAAATTGCGATTGAAAGGGTATGAGATTATAATTAGCCAATCCAATCAGCGTAAGATGAATCAAATAACTAGCAATAGCAATCAATAAAATGAACTTTTCACTTCTTCGCTTGGTTGAAAGAGAGAGAAACAAATTAAGTCCATTTTCAACAAGCTTATGAAGAGGAGAAGATGTTAGGTCCCTTGTCATATAGATTCTATTAAGGGGAGCATTCTTTTAATTCAATTATTTTATTACTCGGAGAGAAAAATCTAAGTTCACTGAAACCAGGCAGTCATTGACAACCTTAAATTCTTTGTAACTTACTGTAGACCAACACTGTAACGACTCAATATGTATAAAACAAACTATATCATTTATTGTTTAGTGAGCATATCCATCTTGTTTAGCATCCTACATGCTCAGGATCGGTACGTCTATAAAAGCGGAGACCCGAACGGCATTAAGAAATGGTATCTAGGTCGGCAAATAGCACAGGTAATGAGTCATTACGGTATCATGTGGTTGGAAAGACCCGAACGTGAATTAGAAGAAAATTCAACCCAACTCATTAAAAACTTAAATCTCAAACCCGGTATGCATGTAGCCGATATTGGAGCTGGAAGTGGATACCATACGCGCATAATCTCCAAACAAATTGGGAACGGAAAAGTATACGCTGTAGATGTAGAGCCTGAAATGATTCTCTTTTTGAATGAAAGGATCAAAAAAGAAAAACTATCAAATGCAAGTACCATTTTAAGTTCAGAAACTTCCGTTTCACTTCCAGATTCGAGTATGGATGTTCTCTTACTTGTAGATGTATACCATGAATTTTCGTTCCCCTACGAAATGGCAAGATCCATGCATCAATCTCTCAAACCCAATGGGAAATTGGTATTGGTTGAATTCAGAGCTGAAGACGATGCTGTACCCATTAAAACCATTCATAAAATGAGTGAAGGACAAGCTGTCAAAGAATTGAAACAAGCCGGATTCCGCTTGGAAAAAAATTTCAAAAACCTGCCTTGGCAACATTGCATGGTTTTTGTAAAACAATAGTCAACAGATTTATCAGTTTTTAAATTCCGCTATAACTCAAATTTAATCCCCTGTGCAAGCGGCATTGTTTTTCCATAATTAATTGTATTGGTCTGCCTGCGCATATAATATTTCCAACTGTCAGAACCGCTTTCTCTTCCTCCACCTGTTGCTTTCTCTCCTCCAAATGCTCCTCCAATTTCAGCACCGGATGTACCAATGTTTACATTGGCAATACCACAATCAGATCCATTGGCAGATAAAAACTGTTCGGCTTCCAATACGTTTTGTGTAAAGATGGCTGAAGAGAGTCCCTGAGGCACTGAATTCTGTATAGCTATTGCTTCATCAAGTTGAGCATACGACATAAGATAAAGAATAGGTGCAAAAGTCTCCTCCATCACTATAGCTGTTTGCTTATGCATTTCCACAACAGCTGGCTCAACATAACAACCGGATTCATATCCTGCGCCAGTCAATACATTTCCCCCTGCAATAACCTTTCCCCCCTCTTCTACTGCTCGTTTCAAGGCATGAGAAAATGAATGAACAGCAGCATGATCTATCAAGGGTCCCACATGATTTTCTGCAAGCAAGGGATTACCAATTTTCAGTTGCGCATATGCTCTACACAATGCTTTTTTAACTTCTTCATAAACAGATTGATGAACAATCAATCTTCTGGTGGTTGTACAGCGCTGCCCGCTAGTACCTACCGATCCAAATACTACAGCTGGTATAACAAGCGATAAATTTGCATCCCCTGTAATGATGATGGCATTATTCCCCCCTAATTCCAAAAGACTTCTTCCTAATCGTTGTGCAACCGCAGCAGCAACAGATCTTCCCATACCTGTAGATCCCGTTGCTGAAATTAATGGAATTCGAGGGTCTGAAGACATTGCTTTACCAATCTCTGCATCTCCAATAATCAAACAGGAAACTCCTTCGGGAATTTTATTTTCTGCAAATACAGATGCAACTATATTCTGACAGGCAATTGCCGTAAGCGGCGTTTTCTCAGACGGCTTCCAAATACAGGTATTCCCACAAACCC
>JBEDAP010000108.1:0-6905 GCA_041177705.1 Bacteroidota bacterium | reverse complement strand
CTGTAATGCAAAGCAGGATTGACGCAAGCGGCTTTAAGTACATCAAAAACATCATACCCTTTTTCAACTGCTCTCGCACAAAGTGAATTAATATGTCCTATTGCCAATCCATCGGGATGTTTATCATCCGAACAAAACATTAGTTGATCCGAATACGCTTCCATCAATGGAATTAGCGCCTCAAAGTTCTTGGCAGCACTCCCCTCTCGAATCAGTACACGCATACCTAACTCCAGTTTTTCCCTGGCTTCTTCGATTGTAAAACATTCGTGATCGGTACTGATGCCACGAGAAATATATTGTTTCAACGATTCCCCTCTCAATCCGGGTGCATGACCATCAACAGGTTTATTCAGCTTTTTAGCTTCATCAATCTTTTTCAATACTTCCGTATCTCCCGAAATTGCACCGGGAAAATTCATCATTTCACTCAAGTATCCAATGTCAGATGATTGAAGCAAGGCTTCTACCTCACTAGAATCTATTGATGCACCTGCCGTCTCAAAATGGGTGGCAGGCACACAGCTGGGTGCTCCAAAGCAAAAATGAAACGGAACTTTCTTGCCATTTTCAATCATAAACCGAACACCCTCGATTCCACAAACATTGGCAATCTCATGAGGGTCGCTCACCGTAGCTACTGTTCCATGAACCACAGCTAGTTTTGCAAATTCTGAGGGTATGAGCATAGAACTCTCAATGTGCACATGTGCATCTATGAAACCAGGGAGGATATAGGGCAAGTTTGAATCCGGACTACTGGTATGAAGAGCCTCCAATGCATGAATTTTCCCGTCCTGAATGTGCATACGAACCGGATTCATGGACCGGCCGGATATATCGACCAAATTACCGCTTATGTAAAATTTCTGCATGAGTGAGACCCAAGATACAAATAAATGCAAACCGTGATTATCTTGCACATCTAAACTATACATCATGAAAAAGAATACAAGTTTCCTCCTTACCATTCTTTTTGTTTTAACAAGTTTTTTTGCCTCAGCTCAAACGGTAGATGAGATTGTCGCAAAACATGTTGAAGCCATCGGAGGCGCTGCGAATTGGAAAAAAATAAATACGATGAGATCGGAAGCTTTGTTAAGCGTTCAGGGCATGGATATTCCAATTGTACTAACCGGTGTTCACAACAAGGCATTCAGACAAGAATTTTCTGCCATGGGTATGACAGGATACTCCATCATAACCAATGAAGGGGGTTGGAATTTCAATCCCATGCAAGGCCAAAACAAACCAGAACCCATGACGGCTGATGAACTTAAATACGGCAAGGATCAACTCGATCTTCAATCTGAGCTGGTTGATTACAAACTAAAAGGACATACGGTGGAAAAACTAGACAACGAAGAAATAGATGGTGTTTCATGCTTCAAACTCAAAGTGATCAGAAAAAGTGGAAATGAAACAGTATTATTGATAGATCCAAAATCATACTACAACATTCGAACTGTATCTAAGGTTGTAGCCAATGGTCAGGAAGTAGAAGCCATTGTTGACATGAGTAATTTTCAAAAATTACCAGAAGGTATCGTAATACCTTTCAATATGCAAAATAGCAACATGCCTGCTCCGATCACGATTACAAAAGTGATAATCAATGGACCAGTTGATGAATCAATTTTTAAAGTAGCTCAGTAATTAAACGCATATCACACAAACCCGGTCTTTCAACCGGGTTTTTTTGTTTTACCAATTTCAATCAATATGAGAAAAAATATCAAACTTCTATTTAGTATTTACGCGTTCATGCAGTTTGTATTTCTCCATTCATTATCCGCACAAGAACAAGTGAATTCAAGCACTTGGGGTGCTGTAGAAGCAAGAGTATTAGGTCCAGGAACCATGAGTGGAAGAATTACGGCCATTGAAGGATTGGCATCCGACAATGGAAAGACCTTATACATAGGAACTGCTGGAGGTGGCGTTTGGAAATCAACCAACGCAGGAACAACGTTTAAGCCCCTATTCGATAAGTATTGTCAAAGTATTGGAGCATTGGCCGTTGACCCATCAAATCCGAAAATTTTATTTGTTGGAACAGGTGAAAGCAACATGCGCAATTCCGTGTCTATTGGAGATGGACTTTACAAATCAACTGACGCAGGTAGCAACTGGAGCAAAATAGGCGGATTGGATTCAACAGAACATATTGCCAAAATTATTATAGACCCTAAGAGTAGTAATACTATTTACGTAGCAGCTCCGGGGCCGCTTTGGTCTGACAGCAAACACAGAGGATTGTATAAGTCAATAGATGGTGGTAAGTCCTTCGAAAAAATTCTATACATCTCGGAAAAAGCAGGCTGCGCGGATATAGCTTTAGATCCTACCAACAGTAATATTCTTTATGCTACAACCTGGGAGTTTAGAAGAACACCCTATTCATTCAATTCCGGAGGGGATGGAAGTGGGATTTGGAAAAGTATAGACGGAGGTAAAAACTGGAAGCAACTTCAAAATGGCTTGCCGGCTAAACCGTTTGGAAGAACAGCACTGGCTTTAGCGCCTTCGTCCCCCAATTATTTATTAGCGATTGTAGAATCGAAAGAGACTGGCTTATACATTTCAAACGATGGAGGAGAAAACTGGAAACAGCAAAGTGCAAACTTAAATGTTGTTTCCCGTCCTTTTTATTTCAGCACCTTGGTTATTGATCCGAAAGACCCCAAACGAGTATATAGACCCGCATATTCCTTTGCCTATTCAAACGATGGGGGTTACTCATTTGCAGAAGCGAGTGCTGAAGGCGGATGGGTGCATAGCGACCACCATGCTTTGTGGATCAATCCAAACAATACCAGTCACCTTTATTTAGGAACCGATGGTGGGGTTTATATGAGTTTGGACAGAGGGACAACGTGGACATTCATTCAGAATCTTCCAGTGGGACAATTTTACCATGTAGATCACGATATGGAGTCACCCTACAGAATTTATGGTGGACTCCAAGACAATGGAAGCTGGATTGCTCCT
This sequence comes from Bacteroidota bacterium, assembly GCA_041177705.1. GTDB lineage: Bacteria > Bacteroidota > Bacteroidia > Chitinophagales > Chitinophagaceae > Pollutibacter. The sequence goes on along the minus strand of JBEDAP010000108.1, from coordinate 3,914 downwards.
TCGTCAACACCGGGAGGAGTTGGAAATGGCGATTGGAAAGCAATTTACGGTGGAGATGGTTTTTGGGTAGTACCCGATAGAACCGATTCCCACATTGCATATGCAGAATCACAAGGCGGCGATATCAACCGCATTGATTTAAGAACAATCAAATCAGTCAGCATTCGGCCCTTGCAAACTAAAAACGAAGAAAAACTTCGTTGGAATTGGAATACGCCCATTGCTACAGGAACTGCCAATCCCAAAAATTTATATACAGGTGCTCAATACCTGTATCGCTCTCAAGACCAAGGAAGGAATTGGTATAGAATCTCACCTGATCTAACCACCAATGATAAGAAAAAACAAGAACAGGAAAACAGTGGTGGATTGAGTGCAGACAATACTTCAGCTGAAAATCATACTACCATATTCACCATTGCTGAATCCCCGCTGGATGAAAATCTGATTTTTGTAGGTACAGACGATGGCAATCTTCAAATAACAGTAGATGGAGGAAAAAGCTGGCAAAATGTATCTCAGCAGATAGCACGTGCAGGCATTCCTGCTCAAACCTGGGTGAGCAGCATAGAACCTTCGCGTTTCAATAAAAATACCATGTATGCTACGTTCGACAATCACATGTATGGTGATCATAAAACATATGCAGCCAAGTCTACAGACGGTGGAAAAACCTGGGAACAATTTATAAGCACTGAGTTTTCTGGCTTTGCACACAAGATTGTTGAAGATCCATTGAATTCAGATCTTCTATTTCTTGGAACAGAAATGGGACTCTTTTCATCGCTGGATGGAGGTAAAAATTGGTATAGAATGAAGAACAACATCCCATGGTATGCCTTGGTAAGGGACCTAAAGATTCACCCCAAAACTCATGACTTGATTGTAGCTACACACGGAAGAGGCATACTGATTGTAGACGACATTGCTTCCATCAGAAAACTTACTCCAGAGATTCAAAACAAAACTTTCTATTTGTTTGAAACCAATGAAATACCAGCAACTTCTGGAAATTTTGGTGATGGTGGATTTCCAAGTACTGGAGGATGGGTAGCACCCAACTCACCTTCATTTAAACCTTTTGAATACTACCTCAAAGAACGATTCTTGGGTGGTGGTATTAAGTTGGAAATTTTTGACAATCAAGGAAAGATGATACAAAGTATTCCAGGGACTACAAGAAAAGGTATAAATCGTGTAACATGGAGTCAACGTATGATGCCTCCCAAAACTGCCACAGGGTCAACAAAACGTGATATTGGAGCTGCATTTGCCCCTCAAGTTTTACCCAGTAAATACACGTTAAAAGTTAAAGTAGGAAACAACGAGTACAGTCAGGCATTTTCAGTAACTCATACCGATAAATCTGGATTTACACTTGATGACCGAAAAGCTCAATTTGCGTCTGCTATGCAACTGTACGATATGCATATACAATTGGCGGGTTTGGTAGATCAACTAAGTGAAAAGCAAAAATTGTATAGTGATAAAATCAAGAAACTGAAGAATAAAAAAGCAATGGATTGGGGAAACAACTATATACAGGAATTGGAAATCTTAAGATCTGAGCTTATTCCAACCAAACAAACATCCATCTTTGCAGACGAAAGCAGGTTGAGAGAAGATATCAGTCAAATTTATGTTGCCATTTGCAGCAACGAAGCAGCTCCAAGTAACTTGCAACGAAACAACATAGAGGCCTTGCAAAGTAGACTGGATGAAGCCATCCAAAAATTCAAAACAATCAATTTGAAATACGAAGAAAAAATCAAAACATTGCTCAGCAAAGAAAAACTGAATTGATATAAAAAAAGAAAGGCTGATTTTCATCAGCCTTTCTTTTTAATCATCTTGAAGTATTCGTTTCAACTTGAGCGTTTTTACAGGAGCCACTACCAGAGGGAATTTTTCAACTGTTACATTACTCGCATCCAACCCAAATCCTTTTTCTTCTGATAATGAAATCTCCTTGAGCCAAAAATAAAGTTTCATAATAACACGCTCCCAGAATGGCAACTCGTTATCCTGACTTAAAAATTTCTCCATCACTACAAATTCAAAATCTCCGGCAATATTGTTACGCGCTAAACTCTCGTAACGAGATGTAATATTAACTTCTTTGTTCGCTACCATATCTTCCACAACTTTCCTGAACATCAAATTGATCTTAGGTTGAACGCGGAATCCCAATCTAAATTCAACCCGAATAACTTCATTTGGAATAATAGTCTGTACCTCATACTCGCAGGTATATGGATCGTCTAGTGTATCCACATGCACAAACCAATAAATATCCGCACGCTTCGGCTTTTTATTCAAAATGGAGTGAATGATCTTGTATTCAATCTCCTTGGGATTGTTGGCACTGCTTAAATACACCAAGTGCGTTGCATATTTATTGATAGATTGATCATTGCTCAACTCTTGCAAAACAGGTAAGTAATTTTCGAGTCGCGCAAACTCAACATACCTGTTCTTGATTTTTCTAGATTTGAACCAGATGTACATGATCAATACAAACAAACCTCCTAAAACAAATGTGGCAAAACCACCGTGAGGGAATTTTTCTAGGTTCGCAATCAAAAAGCTGAATTCAATTGTCAAATACACTGCTAGATAGAGATAAATCCAAATGGGTTTAACACGATGTATGACCAGGTAATTAGCAAATAAAATAGATGTGGCAAACATGCAAAGGGTGATGGCCAATCCGTATGCCGCTTCCATGTTGCTGGAGCTTTTAAAATAAATCACAATAAAGCAGCAACCTAAGTAAAGCAAGGTATTGATGGCTGGAATGAAAAGCTGTCCCCTTTCTTCCGTTGGATAACTGATTCGAAACTTGGGCCATAAATTCAAACGCATGGCCACACTCACCAACGTAAAAGACCCACTGATCATTGCCTGACTGGCTACGATGGCAGCCATAGTTGCAATGATGATCCCAATCAACAGAAATGAATTGGGCATCATGGCATAGAAAGGATTACGCAACAATTCTGCTTCAGGGTGAGCAGAGATAAAAGCAGCATTTTTCAACAAGTTGGCATTGGCAAAAAGCTTGCCTTGTTGTTGCAGCAAATAAGCACCCTGACCCAAATAATTCAATACCAAAGCGGTTTTTACCCATATCCAGGTAATTCGAATATTCTTTTTCCCGCAATGTCCTAAATCGGAATACAGCGCTTCAGCACCGGTAGTACAAAGAAAAACTGCTCCCAACAACCAAAATCCACCTGGATATTTCACCAAAAGTTGAAAAGCATAATATGGATTGAATGCTTGGAGAACCGACCAGTTTGCGAACATATTGTACACCCCTATAATCGCCAACATGGCAAACCAGACAAACATAACCGGACCGAAAAGCTTACCAATGGAAGCCGTTCCAAATTGCTGCATGAAGAATAGCACGGTGAGAATGCCCAAAACGAGATAAACAATCTGCATTTCAGTGATGCCAGCTAAACGGGGAAGTTGAGTCAATCCTTCCACAGCTGAGGTAACTGAAATCGGAGGTGTAATAATACCTTCTGATAAAAGAGCAGCGCCACCAATCATGGCGGGAACAATCAACCATTTCTTTCTTCTTCTCACCAACGTGTAAAGAGAGAATATCCCCCCCTCTCCGCGGTTGTCTGCCCTTAAGGTTAAAATGACATATTTAACGGTTGTTTGCAAGGTTAAAGTCCAGATGATACAGGAAATACCTCCTAATATCAGATCTTCGGTTATAACCCTTCCATTGACAATAGCACTGAAAACGTAAAGAGGGGAAGTTCCAATATCGCCATAAATAATCCCCAGGGCGATCAGTAACCCTGCTGCGGTTACCTTGTTAAGCTGTTTACCCACTATAAAGAAATATTAAAATTCCATGCTGACTGAACAAAGGTATAGTTAATATTTGTTTG
>JBEDAP010000107.1:0-8111 GCA_041177705.1 Bacteroidota bacterium | reverse complement strand
AAAAATTTAAATATAATTTTTAGATTTGTCTAAATTTTAAAATAAAATGACCCGGTATACAACCAGCGAAGAAAACTACATCAAAGCGATTTTTCATCTGCAAAAACAAGCGGCTCAGGTTTCAACTCAAGAACTGGCAGGCGCCTTGCAAACAAAGCCAGCCTCCGTTACGGATATGATGAAAAAATTAAAAAATAAAAAACTATTGAATTATAAGCCCTACCACGGTTTTAGATTATCTGCCGAAGGAAATCGTGTAGCCACAGGCATCATCAGAAGACATCGGTTATGGGAATTTTTTTTATCGGAAAAACTAGATTTTCGGTGGGATGAAGTCCACGAAGTAGCAGAACAGCTTGAACACGTAAGCAGTAGAAAATTAATTGAAAAACTCGATGCATATTTAGGCTTCCCTAAATTTGATCCTCATGGGGATCCCATTCCCGATGAACATGGAAATTTCCCAAAATGAATCGTATGAAAAAGTTAGCAGACGAATACCAATCACTCAGCGAAGTTCACGGAAGCGTGGATACCACTCGCCCTCAGCGAGGATGGAGAAGAATACTATCCTTTTTTGGACCCGCATACCTCGTAAGCGTAGGCTACATGGATCCAGGAAACTGGGCCACAGATTTAGCAGGCGGGAGTCAGTTTGGATATAAGCTCATTTGGGTACTCTTGATGAGCAACATGATGGCTTTGTTACTGCAGAGCTTGTCGGCTCGCCTGGGAATCGTTAGAGGCAGAGATCTAGCTCAAGCGAACAGAGAAACCTATCCGAAACTGGTAAATTTTGCTTTTTACATATTGGCAGAAATCGCCATAGCTGCAACGGATCTTGCAGAAATCTTAGGTATGGCTATCGGTATTCAACTGCTCACCGGCTTACCGTTGATATGGGGTGTTGCATTAACGGTTGCAGATACATTTCTTTTTTTACTGCTTCAACGTTTAGGCATTCGAAAAATGGAAGCATTCATCATCTGCTTGGTAGCAATCATCGGATTCAGCTTCCTCGCAGAAATGTGGATAGCCAAGCCCAATTGGAATGATGTAGTGAAAGGTTTTGTGCCTAGTATTCCTAACGAAGAAGCACTCTATATTGCCATTGGTATCATCGGTGCAACTGTTATGCCGCACAACCTCTACCTCCACTCTGCCTTGGTACAAACACGAAAAATCAAAAGAACCGATGAAGGAATAAAACGAGTATTGAAATTAAATTTCATCGATAGTGCCATTGCACTCAATCTGGCTTTTTTTGTGAATGCATTCATCCTCATCTTAGCCGCCTCTGTATTTTATGCAACCGGCAGAACAGATGTTGCAGAAATCAAGCAGGCACATGAACTCCTAGCACCTTTACTGGGTAACGAATTAGCGCCTGCACTTTTCGCCATTGCATTGATTGCATCCGGACAAAGCTCTACCATTACAGGTACGCTAGCCGGACAAATTGTGATGGAAGGATACTTGCATTTGAGAATTACTCCCTGGGTAAGAAGATTATTAACGCGCTTGGTGGCTGTTGTTCCTGCAGTTGCAGTCATCTTAATCAACGGAGAAGATAATATCGATAGCCTTCTTGTTTTCAGTCAGGTTATTCTCAGCCTCCAACTTGGCTTTGCTATCATCCCATTGATTCATTTTACCAGTGATAAAAAAACGATGGGGAAATATGCCATCAAACCCTTGATCATTGTTTTAGCTTCTGTCATCACTGCAGTTCTTGTTTACTTGAATCTCAGAATGGTCTTTGAACAAGCTTCCATCTTCTTTCAAAACTCAGAATCGATTGTTGGAAAATCGGCAATTGTCTTGGGTGCAGTATTGTATGTAAGTCTTTTGGTCATTGCTGTTTTTTTCCCGCTGATGAGCACCAAAACAAGAGAAGGAGTTAAACTTCATCCTGATGCAGATCATTTAGCTGACATTCAAATACCAGAATATAAAAAAATAGCTGTTGCCCTTGATTTCAGCAAGAACGACAGAAAATTGTTGGCTCATGCATTAGGCCAAGGATCCAAACAGGCACATTACTATTTGATCCATGTTGTTGAAAGTCCTGCTACCCGCATCATTGGAAATGCAGCCGATGATCTCGAAACCAGAAAAGATCAAGAACGAATGGAAGGATATGTAGCCGAACTCCAAAAAAAGGGAGTAGAAGTAACGGGAATGCTTGGATTCGATGGAAGAGTAAAAGAAATCGTTCGCTTGGTCAATCAATCAGAAGCTGAAATATTGGTAATCGGTTCGCACGGACATACAGGAATTAAAGATGTTGTATACGGTCAAACAGTTGAAGCTGTTCGTCATGAACTAAAAATTCCGGTACTGGTAATCAATACCTGATTTATTTATTAAATTCAATCATGAAATACATTCTACTTGCACTGTCCGTTTGCATTTCGATATATGCTGTTGCACAAGTACAAAGAGAAATCATTCCACTCAACGAACGGGTGGGTATTGTAGCTGATCAATTTATCTATGAATCTGCTCCTTTCCCTGAATGCCACGCTTCAACAATTGTAGAAACTCCCAAAGGTTTGGTAGCTGCCTGGTTTGGAGGCTTGAGAGAAGGACACAAAGAAGTCAATATCTATACCAGCGTCTTTCAAAAAGGAAAATGGACCGAACCCATTTTGGCGGCGGATGGATTTGTTGATGCCAATACCAGATATGCATGTTACAACCCAGTTCTCTTTCTCGCTCCAGATGGAGAATTATTGCTTTTCTATAAAATTGGACCGCGCGTAGTAGATTGGACAGGCTGGATGAAACGCTCTAAAGATTTTGGAGCAACATGGAGTGCAGCAGAAAAACTTCCAGATGGCATCTTAGGTCCTATCCGCAATCAACCTCTATGGGCAGATGGTATACTGGTTTGTCCCTCTAGCACCGAAAGAGACGGATGGAAAGTGCATTTTGAATTTACCAAAGACAATGGTCGTACCTGGACCAAAGGACCAGACTTGAACGATGGCAAACCTATCAGTGGGATACAACCCGCTATCTTACGACATGATGCTAAAACGCTACAAGCATTAACCAGAAGTCAAAACCGAACCATCAACGAAACCTGGAGCTATGACAACGGCAGAACATGGTCGCCACTAAAACAAACCGAAATGCCCAACAACAATTCAGGTATCGATGCTATAACACTGAAAGACGGTAGGCATCTCATGGTATACAATAACGTCAAGCCACCCGAGTCAGCAAGGGATGGCTGGGGTGGAAGATCCCCATTGAATGTTGCTATCTCACAAGATGGGAAAAACTGGACAAACGTAATAACCCTTGAAAATGAACCCAAAATGGAATTCTCTTATCCATTTGTCATACAATCCAATGACGGATTGGTACACATAACGTACACATGGAAAAGGCAAAAGGTAAAGCATGTAATTATTGACCCCAAGAAGATAAAGTGAAGGCCTAGCGCAATTGTCCCGCAGACCATTCTGCAGCCACCAAGCTTTTGAAAAACTTAGAAATAGTTTCAGCAAGCTTTTGCTTTGTTTCGAGCAATTTGGTTTCGCGTGCATTCACCAAAAACATACTGCTCTCTCCAACAGCAAACTTGGTTTCTTCGGCTCGGAGCAGTTTTTGCTGATTGTTTACACTCCCTTGCATCAGCAATACCTGTTCTTTCAAAGCCAGCAACTCACTGAATGAGGCTTTAACCTTGTTCTCTATTTCCAATTGAGTTTGTCGGATTTCAAGCGACTGGTTATTGATCTTCAGCTGTGCAATATTAAATTCCCCACGAGCAGAGCGCTGCAACAAAGGCAAGCCAAAACTAAGTCCGTATTTAAAATTATTCTGAAACAACGCTTGCTTCAATGGATTGGAAAAATTATACCCACTGTTTAAGAAGTTATAATCAACATTCAGACGTGGCAATAACTCTTGAAATTTTTCTCGCTTTTCAACTTTCAAAGCATCCTGTTTGAATCCCAGGGATAGCAACTTAGGATGTGTTGTTGAGGAAGCCGTGAGTAGTTTCTCTAAAACAGGCAATGGATAATCTTCAATGGAAACCAACACCCATGATGAATCCGGAACAACATCCTCAGGTAGTTCATAATACTGACTATCTTCTTTCCATAAGAAGTTACTCAGTGTCAATCTATTTTTTTGCCATTCAAACCAAGCTTGCTGTTGCATAGCTTGAATCGTCTGTAGCTGAGATAGAGATTCTGTTGTATCAATGGCAGCCCGATCCCCGAGTAAAAAAGATTGACGTGTAAATTCAAATCGTTTTTTGTTAGCTTCAACGGCTTGCAATAGAATTTGATTAATCTGATAGGAGGCCGCCCATTTCCAATAAGCATCTGCGGCATCAAATAGTAAATTGTTGATAGCCAACAACTGCTCTTGCTTACTCATTGATACCATCAATTTGGCTTGTTGCAATGTAGATCTTCGCTTATCAAACAGCAATCCCTTTAAAATAGGGATGGATATTCCAGCGTAACTGCTTCGACCAAATGTTGATTCATCGCCTAATCGCTCTCCGCCGTTATTTTCAAACCCTGCTTTGAAATCGATACCATACCAGGTAGGAATTTTTAATTCTGGATTGACATAGGTGAAATAATTTTTCCCATCAAACGATTTACGCTGATTATTTAGATAGAAAGCTGGATCAAAGGAACCGCGACTGGCTTGAAGAGAGGCAGATGCCAAATCAACTTGAATTCCTGCTTGCTTTGCCACTGGATGAAATCTACGGATAAGATCAAACGTATTATCAAGCGTCAATCGCTTATCAACGGTTTGAGCGAAACCAACCTGAAGTCCAAAAACAAAATTAACAAGCAAAAAGAGAAAAGATCTTTTCATCGTCTCTACTCCTTCGTTTTTTTATCAGGTGCTATGTAATACTCCGGAGGGAATCCGTTGATTTGTCGCCAGAGCTCATACCAAATACTCACATCCTTCAACAATGCAAATCCTCTTACACCTGCACCTAGTTTCAACGAACTGGGCCAGGCTTTTTCCTTTTTACTCGGCACTACCAATATTCTGAACTTACCATTATCACTGCGATTTGTTTCTACCGCTATCACTTCCCCTAAAAATGTTCCATAACTCGCTTGAGGCCATCCGGAAAATACAATGGCAGGAAATCCATCAAAAATCAGACGAACTTCTTGATTCTTATTTATAAGTACAAGATCCATGGGATCTACATACATTTCTGCTGCAAAGTTGATGTTGGTAGGAACAATCTCTACGATCATATCTCCTTCTTTCACCATTTCATTGATGCCGGCTTTCTTGGCTTTCACTACCTGCCCGTTTTGCGGTGCAATCAACCAACGCTGACTTCCACGAATAGAGTAGTTTGCCAATTGATTCGTATTCTTAGCTAATTCACCTCCTGTTGAAGCGATTTCACTTTGTGCTGCAGCAATTTCACCCCGAGCTTTAAATATTTTATCGGCGGCTTCTTGTTCCACCGTACTCATCTCAATCCGGCATATGATTAAATCCTGGCGCGTATTTTGAAACTTTTGTTGTTTCTCTGTAAGTGTTGCTTGAGACTTATTGAACAATGCCGTTCTCCGCTCCAACTCGGTTAATGCAATTATTCCATCAGCAAACATTTGTTTAGCTCGAGTATATTGTTGTGTAGCAATGGAGTAATCAATTTCTGCAGCAATCACTTCGGCGCTGTCGCTAACTAATTTACGTTTGAGCTGATCTAACTTATTGCTCAAAGAAGAGATTTTGAAATCTCTTGCTAGATTCAATGCGCTAACCTGACTCTCTGTAGCCGTGATTTTTTGTTTATAAAAACCAATCTTATCTTGTTTAGCATCAAGCTGTTCCTGCGTTCGTTGAAGAAGCAATGGATCAAGATAGTCGTCCTTAACATCTGCCAATTGAAGTATTGTGTCTCCTTTATTTACAAAATCTCCTTCCTTTACAAACCACTTTACAATCCTGCCAGGTATGATTGCATTCAATTCCTGCGGACGTTCACTTTGATACAAGGTTGTTACGGTTCCTTTGGATACAATATTTTGCGTCCAGGGAAGAAACATCAAAATAATCAGAATAAAGAGAATAGTGTAAAACCAGCTTTTTACTTTGCTTTCCCGGTTCGCTCTGTATATTTTATCAACAGAAGTAGGCTGAAATCCAGTCTCGGTTTTTATGGTTTTAGTAACGTGTTTCATCTCAATTCCCTCTCAGTTTTTTTTCTACCTCATCTGGTTTACCGATATACTTTATTTTACCATTTTCCATGTAAATAAGCTGATCTGCACTTCTGGCATAATTCATATCTCCTGTTGCAACTACTACAGTTGTATTTTTCAATCCAAGCAGGTATTTCAATATCAGGGAACCATGATCGCCTGCTGCCATTTCAAAAGGTTCATCCAATACCAACAAGGAAGGACTTCCTGCAAAAGCTCTGGCCAGTAGAATTTTTTTACTGATCAGGGAACTCAACCCTTTACCGCCAGGCTTTAATTCGGATTCAAATCCATTGGGTAAGTTGGATATATAGTTTTTCAAGCCCACGATATCGAGGAGTTGCATAATCTCGTCAATTGAAATGGAATCATTCCCCATGGTGATGTTTTCAATCAATGAACCCTCGAAAATATCTTGGTCGTGATAGAAAACACCAATCTCTTTTCGATACGATTCCAATTCATAATTTTTAACCGGTATTCCATTAACCAACAAACTTCCCTCATCGGGCTCCAGACATCCCGTTAATAGATCCAGTAAAGTAGATTTACCTGAAGCCAACACACCCATGACGCATACTTTACTTCCCGGAGTAATTTTGAATTGTATGTTCTCCAACGTTTTAGAATTATCCGTATACCCAAACGCTAAATTGGAAGCCTCAATGGAAATTCCTTCAGGTATTTTTCTAAATTCAAGATTGCCACTAGTTTCCAATGTTTGTTCAGTAACTACATTTAACTTTTCAAGACTCGTCAATACATCGTATGCTTTATCCAAACTTAGGATCAACTTTTCTACAGCAGCCAATACGGTGATGATTACAATTTCAGCAGCTATAAACTGACCAAGATTCAGTTGCTGATCAATCAAAAGCAAGGCCCCGATGATTAGCATGGCAGCAGTGATTAAAAGTTTAAATACAATTAAACTCCAGTATTGAAACTTCAATACATAAAAATGTTCTGTGCGAGCATCGATATATCCTCCCAAAATTTGGTCCGTTTTTTTCAGGTGCAGGTTATGTCTGCTACCCACTTTGAAACTCTTGTAGGTTCGAGCCAATTCCTCAATCCAACTTGCTAAATCATATTTATATCCACTTTCTCTAAACGATGCAGCCAATCCCGGTTTAGAAGTATAATACAAAACAACATATAGAATTGTCAAAAGGAGTATTCCTAATATGATGAAGACAGGGTTGTAAAGGGAAAGAAGAATTAATCCAAATAGAATTTGAATCATAGCAAGAGGAACTTCAAGCAAGAGTTTAGACAATGCTTTCTGAAGTGAAACCGTATCGAAAAAACGGTTAACCAACTCGGGCAAATGGAAAGGGTCGGTGTCCTTGGCTTTGAAACGTGGAATTTTAAATGCAAACTCAAGTGAATACCGTGCAAAAATCCGCTGTTGTATTTTCTCTACAACCCGCATTTGACCGACTTGCAAAACTCCTGCTGCTAAAACTCCCAAAACTACCAATACAATCAATAACCACATCGATGCTGGTAGCTTGCTTTGTCCAACTGCAGCCTGGGCAAAATTGATTATAGCCTGAATACCTAAGGGAAGGGAAAGTTGTATTAAACCGCTTAATATTGCGAAAAAGTAGATGGCAGAAACTTCCTTTTTCTCAAGTCGAATGACCTCAAAAAAACGTCTTACTGATCGACCTAGCGATACATCATCAAATCCGGCCATAATAGAAATTTAGAACTACAACAGATTGATCCTTAACACTTTTTGAAAGAATTTCTAACAAAAAACTTTCAAATTGGTTGATCGGGAGCAAAAATAGAAGATATTAAAAGAAGAAAACGTTAAATGGAGAAATATTGAGAATAAAAAAGCTCCTCAAAAATGAGGAGCTTGGGTTTGGGGCTTTAAAT
>JBEDAP010000106.1:0-5668 GCA_041177705.1 Bacteroidota bacterium | reverse complement strand
ATTTTAGACATGCTGCAATCTATATAGGTTTCAGATCATCAACACAAACTAAAATCCTATTGTTTGCAACTAGTTGTGAAATGTTGAATAAAATATCCAATATTAATTTATTATGATTTTTTTGTAAATTTCATATTACACATGAGGATACCCTTATTAATCATTCCTGTTTATTTACTACTGAGCGTGTGGCTCCAACAGCTCAATGCACAACCAAAACCAAGTTCAAGAGAATTAGCTTTTTTAGGAAGATCGATATGGGTTGATGCACCCAATATGCAGCTCTCTTATAAAAAGTTTTCCAACCAAGAATTAAATAATATCGAAAAAGAATTTAATACGGGATTCGCCCAAAGTACTATATCCTCCATAGATTCTCTTAAACAGACATTAAAACTGTGCGACTGGCTGACCTATCAATTGATACGCAAAGTAGCTCAGCTGCACATTGCCAAACAAGACAATTACTGGGGATATACATTTGCCAAATTTTATCTACTCCAATCCATGGGTTACGAACCAATTCTATCTATTGGATCAAACTCAATTTTGCTTTATGTTAGAAGCATAGATACAGTTTACAATGTGCCAATCAAACTATACAATGGCAAACAATATGTCTGCTTGAACTTTCATGACTACAATTTCGATTCTACTATTACAGCAAATAATTCAGTTTATGCAAAGGATGTAATAGATAATCCAATTTTATTTTCGTTTCAAATAGAAAGTATACCAGATTTATCTGAATTGGCATATACTCAACGTAAGTTGAATTTTGAATTTGGCGGGAAAAATCAACAAGTAGAAATTCAAATCAATGAAGATGTAAAAAATTTATTTATCAACTACCCTGTTACCAACTACATCAACCAATTTAACATCCCCATGAGTAGAGAAACCAAAGCTTCTTTGATTAATTCGTTGAAGTATAAAGTTGAAAAAATGAAAACAAAAAGAGGGGTGGCTTTTCTTATGACGTTTTCTAGAAATGCATTTGGTTTTTCATCGGATACAGAACTATTTGGGAGAGAAAAGAGATTATCACCGGAAGAGACATTGATCTACGATAAAAGCGATTGCGAAGACAGATCTGCCCTATTCTTCAATTTGGTTAAAGAAATATATAATCTGCCCATGATTGTTTTGTCATCGGACAAGCATGTTACCGTAGCTGTTAAGCTGCCTAAAATGGTTGGGGAAGGAATCGAATTCAATGGTCAGAAATTCACACTTTGTGAACCGACACCTCAAGGAAAAAATTTAAGATTGGGTAAATCTGTTTTAGACCCTCAATTAAAACCCTATGAGGTTGTATACTCGTATTTCCCGCACTCGAGATAAATAGTATTCAATTTAATAACTTTGAAATTACAAAAAAGAGCCCCGCTAGGAATAGCGGGGCGATTTGCAATTAAAAGATAATCACGGTTAAGAGATTACCCTGCTTATGTTTAATAAGCTTTGTTTTGGGGATCCCAATTAGTCCATTTATCCGTCCAATTCACAGCCCCCATTGCTCCACGATAAGCAACGGATGTGAAGAATGGATTCATTCCCGTAAACGATGCTCCCGTTAATGCCGGAGATCCTGTTTTAGGTAAAAAGTTTGGCGCAGTTGAGTAGAATGGTGATGTGAGCTGCGCATCGTCAGCAGAAGCTAGGGTAATGCATCCCTCAGATTCCGCTTTTGCCTGCATGGCTGCAGCTGTGATAACTGCCTGCGCTGCTGCATCGCCGGAACGATAAATAGCTGCACCGGTATTAGAATGAACCAAATTATTTCTAAACTCTGAACCCCCATTCAAATACGATTCAGCAGTGGCTTTTGACTCCAATGAAAATCCAGCTTTTGCCCATCCAATCATCACTGAATTACGCAATACAAATTGAGTTGATCTTCTCCAACGGTTACCGAAATTGTGGTTAGCGGCGGTTCCTGCAGCGCCATTAGGACCAACAAAAGTAAAATTACTCAGTTGAGGCCTTGTGGTAGGAGCAGCAGAAGATCCAGATCCGTCATTATCACACTCAATTCCATTTCCGGCATCACCGCCGTCTACAAAATCAGGCTTGCGACAAGCAATAGCAAATTGAATCTTCCCTATATATCCAAAATCAAAATCATAATCATCGTCTGCAGTTGCAAAGGCAATTAAGTTTTTACAATTTACCGTTCCACCAAAAAATTCAAATGCATCGTCGTTACCAAAAGAAACCTGAACGTTCTCAATGGTTGTTCCAGAACCCACACCACCCAGAGTTAACCCGTTGATCTCAGAACCTGGTTCTGCTGCAATTCCGGCAAATTCGATACGCACGAAACGTAAAATTCCGCTATCGTCATTTGGATCGGTACCGCCATATTTCCTTCCTACACCACCTTCAACAACAGGTGCAGGATCTTGGGGTCTGTTGGTAGGGGCCTTACCAAGCAAAATGATACCACCCCAGTCGCCTGGTGTTCTTTGTCCAATTGCTTTTCCGCTCGTAAATACTATAGGATTGTCAGCTCGACCATCCGCAATGAGCTTAGCCCCGCGCTCGATAATCAATGCTCCTTTTTCGGTAATGTCGCTTACGATCACGCTACCGGGTGCAATGGTCAACGTGTTTCCTTCGGTAACATATACATATCCCTTTAAAGTATATTTCCCTTTAGGCAGATAGTAATCTTTGGTTAGGATTCCTTGAATAACTCCTCCATTGGCTGCAGGATCTTGAGGATCACTGGTAGTGCCTCCACCACCTGAGCTGTTGTTGGTGATGTTTTCTTCAAAATTGACCTTAATGCAGGAGCTGATAGCTAGAATTGAAATTGCAATTGCTCCTAAAATGATCCTTTTCATACACATGGGGTTTTATCTTGTTTATTGTTTTTTTCCGATTCCAAAATCATACGTAAAACCCAAGGAAATTGTAGTCCCTGGTTTATATTGATTGAACATTCTGTCTACGCCTTCAGTAAATGCAGTTTTTTGATCTACATTTTCGTAGAAGTAGAATGCGTTGTTCAAAATATCTCCAACATTGAGTTTCAACTCGCCTTTATCAGCAAGTATTCTTTTAGATAGCTGCAAATCCAGTTGATTTCTTGGACGTTCATAAACGTTCGGAAACTCATCGTTTCCAACCAAAGCAAGACGCTCACCCACTCGGTTATACAATACCGAAGCATTGAATTTAGGAGAACTGAATTGCAGTCCTAAATTGACCAGGTAAGGCGACTGTCCCTGCAAGGGTCGATCGGCTTTGACTTCTTTATTGGACGCAGATAAATCGTTGAATACAACTTCAGACTGCAAATAGGTGTAGTTGCCGAAAAAGGAGAAGTTTTTAAGTGATTCGCTGATGAAGTCTAGAGTCTTTCTTATTTCAACTTCAACTCCGATAGTCTTTGCGCGAATTGCATTTTGATAGAAATAACGTCTTGAGTCTGCATTACTTGCAGGATCAAGTCTGAATTCAATTGGATCGGTGAAGTCTTTGTAGAATGCACCAACAGTGATGGCTTCACCGGCCTTCGGGTACAATTCATACCTCAAATCATAATTCAGAATGGAGGATCTTCTAATGCCCGTATCACCTTTAACGCCATAATTCATTTCGTAATCAAAGAATGCGAACTCTGCTATTTCTCTGAACTCGGGTCTTGCTACCGTTCTGCTCGCAGATAAACGCAGGTTTTGCTTGGAGCCTAGGTTGAGCAAAAGGTTTGCAGAAGGCAATAGATCCCATTTTTCAGTCAACCGGGTGTTGCGCTCACCGGTTTGAATTTTAGAGGTGAGCAATTGCTGAAAATTCTCAGCCCGGAGTCCCCATATCAAGCGGAAGTCTCCAAATTTATTGTCGAGCATTCCATAGGCAGCATTCAATACAGAGATCCCAAAATACTTATCCTGGTTGTTGGTGAATTCCTCTAAAATATATCCTGATGCTCCAATGTTGTCGGGCTGAAACGCTAAACCAAGTGGCTTGTAGCTGTTAGCAGCAACAAACGAGTTGAAATTGGTGATGTTGTAGCGGAATATTCTGCTTCTGAAATCACGAAAGCGAATAAGATTCGATCCACCCAGCTTGAGTGTTTGTTTGTCTTTGCCACCCCAATTCATAGGAATCAAGAGTTGACCACCACCACCAAAACTGTAGTCTTTCAAATCACTGTAAAATCTACGGGTATCGTCGGGATCTATTTCAAACTTTTCGGTCGTATTTATTCGGCGTGCATACAAGGCACTTCTGAGATCAGGCTGTGTTTTGAAATTGTATCCTGCGTTTCCATTCCACTTGAGTTTAATTCCCTTTTTGGAAAGTTGATGTTCCCCTTCAAGCTGGGAAGCAAAAAGTGAACGCTGGTTGAGGTAGGAAGAATAGAACTGAAGATCATTCAAACGATTCGTGTTATACCCTGTTCTTTGGTAATAATTATCGTCGTATAATTGGTTGAATAAATTCTTCCAAGAGATCTTAGTCTTTCCTTTGAGGTAGGTAATATTGGCAACTGCCCCCCAATTCACCTGATAGCGGTTTTGAACGTCGGTGAATTCAAAAACATTGTTTCCATTGGCTTCGTAAAATGCTCTTTCTACCTCATAAATCAGCTCTGCCTGGCGATAGTTTAAGGACAACAATGTACCCAATTGACCACCTTTTTTGAATTTATGATTTTGAGCGTAAGTGAAGTTGAAATTTTTGATGGGAGTTGTTTGCGCGTTTTGCTCTTGGTATACATCGCCATTGAACGTGCGTGTCAATTCCAGTTGCTTATTTACCCCTGCTGCATCTTTTCCTAACGCTCTGTAATCTTGAGCCGTTGCCGGAAATCCATTTGGCAAACTCCGGGTTCCGTCATCAAAGCCTAACCAATCGTATTGGTTTCTTGCATTGCTGGTGAAATTTTTAAAGGTTGATTGGGTATTGTATCCAAGACCTACGCCTACGCTAATCATGTTTTTCGTTGGAATATCTCTTGTGTTGACCTGAACCAAACCACCTGAGAATTCACCGGTAAATTCGGGTGTTGCCGTTTTATTGATCACAATATTATCAATCAAGGCTGCAGGAAACATATCGAATGAAAACGCTTTTTTATCTGGCTCACTGCTCGGAAGCAATGCGCTATTCAACATGGCTGAATTGTATCGGTCAGCCAATCCCCTCACCACCACAAAGCGGTTATCCTGAATAGAAGCACCACTAACACGCTTCAACACTTCACCGGTATTTTTATCTGGAGTTCTGCGAATGAAATCTGCAGCTAATCCACTGGACAAGGCTGTGTTGGTCTTTTGAAACGTTAAAAGTGCCACCGTACTTTCCTGTCGACGGGTTGAACGAATAACAATGGCTTCGCTGTTGGCCAGTTTAGGTTCTAAAACAATGGTAAGTTCTTCAGCGCTTTGTCCTGCCTCTACTTCAGCAACCAACTTGCTGTTGTATCCCGTAGAAGTAACCAACAGCGAGTATTTTTTTCCTTTTTCAAGAACCAAAGAGAATGCACCTTCCACGTTTGCAGAAACAAGTTTTTTGGTTTCTTCCACCAGAACAGACGCTCCTGGAACTGCCTCATTTTTAGTATTAATCACTTTACCGTTCAATACCACATTTTGCGCAAAAGAAGAAGTAGAAAAGGCCATCATCCCTAACATCAACAACGTGCGACAATTCC
>JBEDAP010000105.1:0-5623 GCA_041177705.1 Bacteroidota bacterium | reverse complement strand
TGGTCAGGATTCTATTTATACTCGGGAATATTTACTTCCCTATAGCATCAACTTAGCGGGAGCTGGTCAGTTTGAAGAATCACTGCATGCTGTCAATCGTTTTCTTTTAATTCCCAAACTCAATGAGCAATCCATTCTTGCTGCGCGATATCGAAAGAAAAACATGGAGTTCGCCATTGCAGATCGCAAACAAGATACCTCTGCGTTTGATTTCAAGGTAACACATGCAGGAGTTGGCATCAACAGTGAAGCTTCTGAGTATTTTCCTTCCCTCACCATCGATGAAAATCAATTGGTTTTTACGCGAAGGGTTCGCAATGCAACCGATGAAGATTTTTTCGCTAGCAACAAACAAAATGGGATCTGGTCTGCAGCACAGCCTTTACAAGGTTCCATCAATACACCTCTGAAAGAAGGAGCTCAGCAAATCTCACAAGATGGCAAGTGGTTGGTATATGCCGGAGAATATCCGGATGGATATGGAAGGTTTGATATTTATATTTCGATTTTAGGATCCAATGGATGGAGTGAAAAAATCAATTTAGGTCCTGCAGTAAATTCTGAATTCTGGGAATCAGCTCCTTGTCTCTCTCCGGATAAAAATGAAGTTTATTTTTCATCGGATCGTCCGGGTGGATATGGAGGGATTGATCTTTATGTATCCCGACTCATGGCGAATGGTCGCTGGTCTGCTGCTCAAAATCTGGGTCCGCAAATCAACACCGCAGGTGATGAAACCGGTCCTTTTCTTCATGCAGACAATGAAACCTTGTATTTCACATCCAGTGGATTGCCGGGATATGGAGGTTCGGATATTTTCATGACCAAAAAATTAGTGAATGGATTTTCCATTCCCCAAAATTTAGGATTTCCCATCAATACCATTGACAACGAAGGAACATTGGTAGTAACCAGCGATGGTCAAACTGCCTATTTTGCGAGTGATCGTGTGGATAGCCGCGGAGGATTGGATATTTATTCATTTGCCATGCGACCCGTCTATCGCCCTTTAACCACCAGTTGGGTGGAAGGAAGGGTCTACGATAGTATAACCAACAAAGGGTTGAATGCGGTAGTTGAGTTAGTGGATGTACAAACGCAGCGCGTAGTAACCAGCGTGTCTACCGATCGAGATGGAAATTATTTATGTACGCTTCCCTTGGGAAAGAATTATGCATTCAGTGTAAACAAGAAAGGATATTTGTTTTATTCCGGTCGCTTTTCCCTAACTGCAACTACAGAGCAATCCGGTTTAAAGAAAGATATTCCTTTGCAGCCCTTTAAAAAAGGCGCCAATATCGTGTTGAATAATATTTTATTTGAAACCGGAAGTTTCAAGTTGCTTTCTGAATCAATGGGTGAATTGGATAAAGTTGTTTCGATTCTACAAGACAATCCCGGAATCAAAGTGGAACTAAGTGGACATACCGATGCTACTGGAAATCCTGAAGACAATCAAAAGCTTTCGGAAGCACGGGCAAAATCTGTTGTTGATTTTCTAATTTCCAAAGGGATTAGTGCCAATCGACTTTCCTACAAGGGATATGGTTCTACCAAACCCATCGCTAGCAATGAAACCGATGAAGGAAAAGCATTGAATCGTCGAACTGAACTCACGGTAATTTCTGAAAATTGATTTTTTTCTCTTGGGAGAAGTGGAAAAATGCGCGAGTCAACGTGTTCTTCCTTTTTCATGACTGGATTCATCATATAGTTTGCAGTACTTCTAGAAATTCATGGATGAAGCATTGCTAAAAGCCCACCTCAGTCTTACCCGCATTCCGAACATTGGAGAATCGCATATTCAAGTTTTGTTGCAGCATTTTTCAGATCCGCATGCTGTTTTTTTAGCGAAAAGAAAATCATTGGAAGCTGTTCCTGGTATCGGTCAAGTTCGAGCACAGGAGATCCTTCAATTCAATCAGCATCAATCTGTAGATAAGGAAATGCAGTTCATAGCTAAAAATAAAATACAGGTTTTTGTAAAAGGGCAAGCCAATTATCCCAAACGACTTTTGAATTGCTCCGATTCTCCACACATCTTGTTTTACAAAGGGAATACTTCTTTAGATGCAAAGAGAATCGTAGCTGTTATTGGAACTCGTTCTCCCACAGATTATGGGAAAGAAATTGTATTGGAACTGATTCGAACGCTTGCAGATTATGATGTGCTTGTAATAAGTGGATTGGCATATGGTGTTGATAGCTTGACGCACCGAGCGTCGGTACACGCAAAAATTCCTACGGTAGGGGTATTGGGACATGGATTGGATAAAATTTATCCCTTTGCCAATCGGGAACTCGCAGCTGAGATGTTGCAACACGGTGGGTTGCTGACAGAATTTATGAGTGGCACGCAACCCGACCGTCAAAATTTTCCCAAGCGAAATCGAATTGTTGCAGGATTAACCGATGTAGTGGTTGTTGTTGAAAGTGGAATCAAAGGTGGAAGTTTAATTACGGCGGATATCGCCAATAGCTATCACAAAGACGTACTTGCTTTTCCTGGGCGATGCAAAGACACGCAGAGCGAGGGATGCAATTGGTTGATACAATCGAATCGTGCAAATTTAATTTGTTCAGGTTCGGATCTGATTCGTTTTATGAATTGGGATGATCATGGACGTGTAAAAACATCTCATCAACTTAGACTCTTTGAGGAACTTACGGAAGCGGAAAAGCATATTGTAGAAATCGTTCAGGAAAACCCCATGATTACCATGGATGGTTTTGCAGGCAGAACCACCCTTCGCCCCAGCCATATCCCGGGCATTTTATTAGGCTTGGAAATCAAAGGAATATTGAGGGTACTGCCTGGTAACCGCTACCAGGTTTCTCTGTCTTAGCATATTTCTAAATTTTCCTATCTTCGCATATGGCAACAAGATCTCAAGAATCCCCCAAGTTTTATGGCGAAGGTTTGACCTTCGATGACGTACTGTTGGTTCCAGCCTATTCGGCGGTATTGCCTCGCGAGGTAACCATTGGAACCCGACTTACCAAGAACATCAGTCTCAACATCCCGCTGCTTTCTGCTGCAATGGATACGGTAACAGAAGCTACGTTGGCTATTGCATTGGCACGCGAGGGTGGGATTGGTATTCTGCACAAGAACATGTCAATTGAGCAACAGGCAGAACAGGTTCGAAAAGTGAAACGTTCGGAAAGCGGACTCATTATTGATCCAGTAACACTTCAGGTCAATGCAACCATCGAAGATGCGTTGAAGTTGATGCGCGAAAATAGAATTGGAGGTATTCCAATTGTAAATGCTTCCAATAAATTGGTCGGAATTCTAACCAATCGAGATCTGCGTTTTGAAACCGATAAGTCCAAGAAAGTAAGTGCCGTAATGACCAGTGAAAACTTGATCACGGCACCGGAAGGCACCGACTTGAAAAAAGCCGAGAAAATTTTACAGAATTATAAAATCGAAAAGCTTCCGGTTGTAAAGAAAAACGGAGAGTTGATCGGATTGATCACATACCGCGACATCCTTCAGTTGCAGAGTCACCCCAACGCTGTTAAAGATGAATTTGGAAGATTGCGTGTTGGCGCTGCATTGGGGATAACCCGTGATATGTTGGATCGTACGGCTGCCTTGCAACAAATTGGGGTGGATGTAGTGTGTTTAGACAGTGCACATGGACATACCAAGGGGGTCATTGATTCTTTGAAACTTTTGAAAAAGAATTTTAAGAAGCTCAATATCATTGCCGGAAACGTAGCTACTGCTGCCGGTGCCAAAGCATTGGCTGAAGCGGGTGCTGATTGTGTGAAGGTGGGAATTGGTCCGGGCTCCATTTGTACCACACGTATCGTTGCCGGTGCAGGCGTGCCACAGATCACTGCGATCATGGAAGCATCCTCCACCCTGAAAAAAATGAATGTTCCTATTATTGCCGATGGTGGAATTCGATATACGGGAGATTTTGTCAAGGCCTTGGCTGCAGGTGCATCTACCGTTATGATGGGAAGTGTTTTTGCTGGTGTTGAAGAGAGTCCCGGTGAAACCATCATCTTTGAAGGAAGAAAATTCAAGCAATACAGAGGTATGGGTTCGATCGGGGCCATGCAGAAGGGCAGTAGCGATCGATATTTCCAAGATGTAGAAGAGGGTATCAAGAAATTGGTTCCGGAAGGAATTGAAGGAAGAGTTCCATTCAAAGGAAATTTGAGTGAGGTGATTGTGCAGTTTGTAGGTGGACTTCGCGCGGGGATGGGTTATTGCGGAGCAAAGAATATCGATGATTTGCAGAAAGCCAAGTTCATCAAGATTACCCAAGCCGGAATGCGTGAAAGTCATACACACGATGTAGCTATTACCAAGGAGGCACCTAATTACAGCCGATAATTGCATGAATCGATTGAAGATTTTATTTCTCCTTTTTCTTTCGATAGGCTTCGGAATGGCTCAGGGGCAGGGAGATAGCAGTAGGTTGAGGATTAGCTTGCTTACCTGTACTCCCGGCGCAGAACTTTATTCTGTATTTGGTCACAGCGCTTTGCGTATAGTAGATTCAGCTTCCGGTACAGATATCGTTTACAATTACGGAACCTTCAATTTCAGTGATCCGAATTTTTACACCAAGTTTGTACGGGGCAAACTGCTTTACTTTCTCAGTCAATCTTCCTTCGAAGATTTTATGGCAGAATACCGCTATTTCAAAAGAGGGGTGATTGAACAAGTGCTTCAGTTGAATGCTGCCGAGAAAGTGGAATTGCAGCAGTTCATGTTTCAAAACGTACGAGAAGAAAATCGCTATTATTCCTATGATTTCCTATTCGACAATTGCACAACACGCTTGCGTGATTTGATTTTTAAAAATAAAAATTTGCAGCGTGTAGCGATTGATCCATTTGTGGCATCTGAAACAACTTTCCGGGATCACTTGCATGCGTACTTGGATAAAGCCCAAATGAATTGGACTGCTTTGGGAATTGATTTACTGGTAGGTATGCAGGCGGATGGTAAAATGGATGTGTATGAGAGTATGTTTCTTCCGGAGTTTTTGGCGAAAGGATTAGGCAAGGCGCAAAAAATGGGTGGACCTTTGTTGAGTGAAGAGCAAATTATTTTAGAGGATGGACAAGAAGTATCCACAAGAACACCCTTATGGAAGCTGCCTTTGTTTTTGATTCTCTGTTTTTCATTTTTTTGGATTGCAATGGGTTTTGCAAAAGACAGACTCACTGCCTATCAAAAAAGTGTAGACCGATTTGTATTCATGCTAACAGGAATGTTGGGTATCCTGCTGCTATTCATGTGGTTTGGAACAGATCATCAGAATTGCAGCAAGAACATCAATTTGATATGGGCTATACCTTTTAATGTTATTATTCCCTTTGTTTTAAAGAGTTCTAACAAATGGGTCTTCACCTATTTAAAAGTGTACAGTCTTTTGTTGCTCCTTCTCCTTTTAGTTACAATCCTCCATTCAGGTTGGCTGAATATGGCATTGTATCCTTTTATTGTAGCTATTTCCTATCGTTCATGGATGCTAGCGCAAGCTGGTAAAGACTTGTTAAAGAAAATGCCTTCCGTTAACACAAGTACAACATGACTGGCATTTCCGGGCACAATGTTTTAATTTTAAGCCTCAAAGTATAACCCAAACTGACG
>JBEDAP010000104.1:0-6006 GCA_041177705.1 Bacteroidota bacterium | reverse complement strand
AGCAGGTTCTATCTTCTTACTCTTAAAAAATTAAATCAGTTTTTTACAACTTCTCGATAGAAGGTAATCATTCGCAGCAAGTCATTTTTCCCAATACGTTCGTCGATTCCATGAAATCCTTTGGGATTTTTCATAGGAGTGAAATTGAAAACGGCTTCACTGAATCCTCTGAAATAACGGGAATCGGTAGCACCGATAAGCAAATACGGTGAAACCACGAGATTGGAGTCGAGTCCGCTTGTGATGGTTGCTAATTTTTTAAACAGAGGATGTTCAGAAGATGTAGCTGGTGAAGGTTCCATCAATGAGATCGTTTGTTTTTTTACTTGAACACGATCGTCGTTGATTGCTTTGCGAACAAAGTTTACAACATCCTCGCTGGTTTCGCCAGGTAGAACGCGGCTATTGAACGTTGCTTTTGCAATGGAGGGGATTACATTGTCTTTGATGCCTGATTTTACAATGGTTGGAACCAACGTAGTGTGAACCATTGCGTTGGTTTGCTTATTTTTTTCCATTTGATTCACAATTGCTTTTCCAAATAACCACTCATTGGCAATTGAAATCTTTGCGGCAAATCCAGATCTTCCGTAAGTATTGGTCATCAATTCGCGAACAGCTGGAGTAATTTTTGCTGGCATTTGTTGTACGCGAACATTTGCAATTGCTTTATTGAGTACATCGATGGCAGTTTCATTTTCCGGTTGTGATGAATGACCTCCTGGAATTTCTACTGTTAAATCAATGTTTACAAATCCCTTTTCTCCCGTTCCGATTACTGCAACAGCCTTATCCAGCTCTTTGAATCGTTCGCTGTCAATCATGCCTCCTTCATCAAGCACGAGTGCAGGTCTGATGTTGTTTTCCAAAAACCATTTTGAAAATACATTGGCACCTCTTTTTCCCGCAATTTCTTCGTCGTGACCGAATGCCAAATAGATTGTACGCTCTGGAATAATATTTTCTTTTAAAAGTGATTCAGCAGCTTCCAATATGGCAATGGCAGAAGCTTTGTCGTCGACTGCACCTCTTCCCCAAATCGTATCGTTGAGAATCAGTCCGCTGAAAGAAGGATGCGACCATTTACTTTCTGCAACAGCTTCCACAGGAACTACATCGGTATGAGCCATTAATACATAGGGAGCAAGCGAAGAATCTTTTCCTTTCCAGGTATATACATAACTGAATTCGTTGAAACTTTTCCGCTCCAGTTTAGAATGGATCGAAGGATACGTTGCTTCCATGAACATTCGAAATTTTACAAACTCGGCTGTATCAATGGGTAGAGTATCTCCAAACGAAATGGTTTTGATTTGAAGCGCTTCGCTGAGGTGAAATGCAGCACTGTCGTTTTTTACCCAAGGTATAGGCTCTGACTTTGGTATTTCTGGCACCTTGAATCTAATGGCATTAAAAAACAGAATGCCTGCAAAAATTAAGCCTGCGGTAGCAGCAAAAAGCGCAATTTTCTTCATCATATAATAAGATATAGATGAAGATAAGCTGAAACGACTTTTTATCAAAAATCCTTAATAGGTAAAGACCTTATCGGATTCGGAAGCTAGTTTTACCAAAACATTGGGAAGTGCAAAAGAGGCAGGCTTCCCTTTCAAATCCTCTTCTGTTAGATTTCTAGCTTTACTCGAATTACCGGAAAGGAAAAACTTTCCCCCTTTTTCTACAATTACTTTATAATGATCAGAAAGTTTTCCTGTACCTAATCCTGTGATCGAATTCAGAATTTCGTCTTTTAATAAGAGTACTGCATCTCCAGCCAGAAAAAGTTGAACTTGATGGCCGTCTTCTAGTGCCGTTCTAGCAACTAAAAATGAAAGAGCAGCTTTGGTTGGGTTATCTTGTCCAGTAGTAACGTGAATTAAAAATGAAGACTTTTTTTCATTGACAGGTTGAGCTTCAGACATAAGTTGAAAATTTAGAATGAGAAAGATTACGTAAAGAACTTTTTTCATATATGTAGTTTAAATAAATTATTATTTATCCTGCTTCGTTAATACCAAAGCTCCCCATGCTGCAAACACCAAGCATACAGCAGTAGATACCCAAGCAAAGGATTTCTCCGTTTGATTTGTAATGGCTTGAATGTGGAAGATAGCAATCAGCAAATTGCCTACAACACTTGATATGATCCATCCCTTTAATGCTGGAGATGGAGAAGCGTTTCTGGCAAACCAGTTGCCAATGGCTATCCCAATCAAAAGAGAACCCATACCTTTTCTGATCAATGCAGTTGCGGGATTTTCCCAATTTGAATCCATCATGTACCTATCGGTCATTTGTTGGGACATGAATATCATAGATACCGCAAAAACCACACTCACAAGAGCCTGTACCGTAAGAAATGTTTTTGCATTCATAACATTGGTTTTGGTTTATTCTTATAAGTTAGGATAATTTTTATTTAGTTTTATCAGTGATCATTAGTAGTTTACTGCATCCATTGGAATTGTTCATTTTAGCTTTACCTAACTAATTGAATATGAATCTTTATACTACAGCATTTGATGTACATCGGTTTAGAAAGCAGTTTAGCTCTTTGCAATCGGGTATCGCCCATTTCGACGGACCAGGAGGAAGTCAGGTACCTGATGCTGTTGGACGAGCCATATCAGAAACCTTGTGTTCATCGATTTCAAATCGAGGAACCATTACTATTCCCGAAAAAAAAGCAGACGATGTTGTGCTGGAATTTCGAAAGGCGGTTGCTGATTTCTTAGATGCCGATCCAGAGGGAATTGTATTTGGAAGATCGTGGACAGCACTTGCCTATGATTTCTCCAGAGCAATTGCCAAGACATGGAAAAAAGGAGATGAAATTGTTGTAACCCGATTGGATCACGATTCCAATATTCGCCCCTGGATTCAGGCAGCAGAGGCTGTTGGTGTTCAAGTGAAGTGGGTTGATTTTGATTCTACTACCGGAGAATTGTTGCCAGAACATTTAGAGCGTGTGATGAGTTCAAAAACAAGGTTAGTCGCAATGACTGGCGCATCCAATATCATAGGAACCCGACCTGATATAAAACGCATGATAGAGATAACGCATCAGGTAGGCGCCATCTTTGTTTTGGATTCAGTTCATTTGGCTCCTCATGCTTCAATTAGTTTGCATGAACTTGGTGCCGATATTGTGGGTTGCTCTGCTTATAAATTCATGGGACCGCATTGTGGTATTTTGGCAGCTAAACCATCTCTATTAGCAGAATTAGAAAACGATAAACTTTTACCTTCTACCAATCAAGTTCCAGAACGATTTGAATTGGGAACATTGCCTTATGAGTTGTTGGCAGGAGTAACTGCAGCTATTCAATTCATTGCAGAAATTTCATCTGATACAAAAGCCAATCGAAAAGAGCAATTGAAAAAATCCATGCACATCATTGAATCTTACGAATCGGAATTGTTGAGTTATTTGAATTCTAGTTTGAGGCAGGTAAAAGGAATGCAACTCGTTGGTTCTCCGCATAAGAGAACACCTACGTTGTATTTCCGAATAGAAGGGCAGGATTCCAAAGCGATTCATCATTATTTGGCATCCAAGCAAATCAGTGCACCTGCGGGAAATTTCTATGCGCTGGAAGCATCACGCTGGTTGGGTTTGGGTGATGCTGGCGCTGTACGGGTTGGTTTAGCCCCCTACAGCACCAGATCAGAAGTAGATCGTTTGGTACAGGCTTTGCATGAATTCAACTAACTACGGTTTAGCCTTTATCGGTATATCCGATTTTGGAATTATCTCAAAGCTTACTGGCTGAAGAACGGTTTGAGTTTCTGTAGCCTTCTCGTTTATAAATACAAAGTACAGTGTGTGAACACCAGGTGTTTCTGCAATGCTGATTTTAAATTTGTTTTGTCCCCTTTGCATTGGGTTTAAAAATTCCGATTTACCCAATACCATTCCTGCTGGACTATCAATCCGAATTTCAATAACACCGCCCGAAGCAGATCCACGCATATTGCCTTGAACAATGGCTGTGAAACCTGCAATACCTGTAAGATCGATATTCTTGTAGGCAAGAAAAGATCCATTGCCATTCATGTTCAACGACTTGGCTGGGGTAATGTATTTTGTAAATCCTTTATTGAAATCTGCAAGTTCTGGATTGAGGCTGGGATGACGCAGCATAATAATTTCTTCACCAATCAAGGGCGTCATCGTTGCTGTTCCTTTGTCTCGATAAGCTGCTCTCAGCACATAGGTGCCTTTTTCGCTTGAATCGGTTGGCATTTTCATTTGGATGGTTCCTTTTACCGGTTCTGATTTTACGGTTGGTTTTTTCTCTCCCGTGGTTAAGATATATTCTACGATAGAACGTGAGTCTGCTACACTCATTTGTGGATGTGCACTCATGGCATGTTCGCCCCATACGCCACTTCCGCCTTTGATTATTTTTTGAGCGAGACTTTCTACTATGTTGCTTTTCCCTTTGTATCGCTTGGCAATTTCTAAATAGCTTGGACCAATGGATCGTTTGTCTTGCAAGTGACAACTTTTGCAATCGCTTTTGTTCATGAGAATTTGTCCCGTTGACGCAAATGCAGCCATATCAGCACCGTGCTGAGTTGAAGCGATATCGATTTGATCGTATCCCAGTGGCATGTAATTGGTACTTACCGAAACCTGTGCAGGCAAAATCTTTCCATTCAAAAGTGAACCATCTTCTTTATCCTGAACTTTAACAGCGTAGTTTATTTGTGATCCAGGGAAGAAAAATGTTTTGTTTGCGGTTCCCAAATCAAACGCTACTTGAGGAGGCTCATTACCGGCTTTTATTTCTATGGTTTTTGAATTTTTCGCTCCTGCGGCATCTGTTACGGTAAGCAGTGCTTTGTATGTACCGGCTTTGGTCAGATTGAGTTGAGCATCTGCTGTTTTAAACACTTGTGTTATTCCCGCACCTGTAATTTTCCACTCGTAGGTAAGTTTATCTCCGTCGAGATCTTTCGTTCCATTGGATGAGAGAACTGTTTTAAGTGGAATGGCTCCACTCTTTTTTGATGCGGAGGCTTCAATGATTGGTTTTCTGTTGCCCGCATTGTATTCCACTCGTACCAAATGCGCATTTGAATTTCCTTTGAACCAGGCTGATCCGTATTCTAATACATAGAGATCGCCATCCGGACCAAAATCCATGTCAATGGCAGAGCTGAAATTTAATTGTGGCGCAAAGGGTTCCATGCTTGTGTAATCTCCTTTTTCGTCCATCGAAACCGACATGATCCATCCTCTCATGAAGTCAACAATCAACCATTTCCCTTCGTAGTAATCCGGGAAAGGTCTTACTGCATTTTTAAAATCCTGCTTTCTAAAAACAGGACCTCCTGTTGCACTTCTACCTGCAGCGCCTAAAAGTGGAAATTCTTCTGAAATACTGTACGGATACCAAATCATTGCTGGTACTGGAGGGGGGAGTTCTGTTAGTCCTGTATTGTTTCTGGATTTGTTGACAGGCTTTTTGGGATCGAATGGTTTTCCATAACTGCTGTCTTGGTGATTGAATTCAACGTATGGGATGTTGTTTCCGATAAAGTAAGGCCAACCAAAATTACCGGGACCTTTTGCTTGATTGAATTCATCGTATCCCCTCGGACCGCGGCGAGTTTCTGTGGATGCATCCGGACCCACTTCGCCCCAGTAGAGGAAACCCGTTTTGCTATCCAATGTAGGTCTCCATGGATTTCGATGCCCCATAGTATAGATTTCAGCTCTTGTTTTGGCCATTCCGTTTGGAAATAGATTGCCTTCCGGTATGGAGTAAGTTCCATCGTTCTCTGGATGGATGCGAAGAATTTTTCCTCTCAGGTCGTTGGTATTTCCAGGTGCGCGTTGATCGTCGTTGTTTTCAAATCCGGGACGATCATCTAAGTTGGAAGTACCTGAACGAGGGTTTACGGTATTGTTTCCTACGGTTAGTAATAGATTGCCGTCTTTATCAAATACCATTCCGCCTCCGGTATGGCAACACTCTTCTCTTTGCGTTGGAACCT
>JBEDAP010000103.1:0-2564 GCA_041177705.1 Bacteroidota bacterium | reverse complement strand
ACTTGGATTTGTTGGATACACTTCCTAAAGAGAATCAATATCTGCCGGATGAAGATCCAAACAAGTTCATTGCCAAGATGGGAGCTGAAGCTGCTCATGATTTGTTGACTCGCATCGACCTAGACTCATTGAGTTTTTCTTTGCGCAATGCAGCCGCCACCGAAACATCACAGCAACGTAAAGCAGATGCACTCAAGAGATTGAGTGTTGTTGAATCTTTCCGCGATGCAAATACAAGGATCAATAACCGTCCAGAATGGATGGTTATGCAATACATCCCAGTAATTCCACCAGAGCTAAGACCACTCGTGCCTTTGGATGGTGGACGTTTTGCATCATCTGACTTGAACGACTTGTATCGCCGTGTGATCATTCGTAACAATCGCTTGAAGCGCCTATTGGAAATCAAAGCTCCTGAGGTGATTTTGAGAAACGAAAAACGCATGCTTCAAGAGGCCATCGATTCGTTGTTTGACAACAGCCGTAAATCGAACGCGGTTAAAGCAGAAGGCGGACGCGCATTGAAATCTTTGAGTGATGTGTTGAAAGGAAAGCAGGGTAGATTCCGTCAGAATTTGTTGGGTAAGCGCGTTGACTATTCCGGTCGTTCTGTTATCGTGGTAGGTCCAGAATTGAAACTCCACGAGTGCGGACTTCCCAAGGATATGGCTGCTGAGTTATTCAAGCCATTTATCATCCGCAAATTAATTGAAAGAGGAATTGTAAAGACAGTGAAATCAGCCCGTAAGTTGGTTGATCGCAAAGAAGCTATTGTTTGGGACATTCTTGAAAATATATTGAAGGGACATCCCGTCATGTTGAACCGTGCCCCAACATTGCACCGTTTATCGATTCAGGCCTTCCAACCCAAGTTGGTTGAGGGAAAGGCAATTCAACTTCACCCGTTGGTATGTTCTGCGTTTAACGCCAACTTCGACGGTGACCAGATGGCGGTACACGTTCCACTGAGTCATGCTGCAATTCTTGAAGCACAGTTGTTGATGTTGGCTTCTCATAACATCCTCAATCCACAGAATGGTACACCTATCACACTTCCTTCTCAGGACATGGTGTTGGGTCTATATTATATTACCAAGGGTAAGCGCAATACCGATACCGATGTAGTAAAAGGAGAAGGAATGCGTTTTTACAGTGCAGAAGAAGTAATCATCGCATATAACGAAGGCACAGTTGATTTGCATGCATATATCAAAGTAAAAACCAAGGTTAGAAATGATGCTGGCGAGTTGGTAAATCAATTGATTGAAACTACGGTTGGTCGCGTACTTTTCAACCAAGCAGTTCCTGCTGAAGTTGGATATGTAAATGCGTTGTTGACTAAAAAGAGTCTCCGTGAAATCATCGGTGATATTATTAAGATTACCAATGTGCCTACAACGGCTAAATTCCTCGACTCTATCAAAGAGCTTGGATTTAGAATGGCCTTTAAAGGTGGATTGTCTTTCAATATCCAGGATCTTGTATTGCCTGTGAAGAAAGAGGACATGGTAGATCAAGCTGCTGGTGAAGTGCAAGAAGTGTGGGACAACTACAACATGGGATTGATTACGAACAACGAGCGTTACAATCAGATCATTGATATTTGGTCGAGGGTAGATACCAAGGTGACTGAAACTTTGGTTCGTGCTATGGCCAACGATAAACAAGGATTCAACTCCGTATACATGATGTTGGATTCTGGAGCGAGAGGAAGTAAGCAGCAGGTAAAACAGCTTGCTGGTATTCGTGGTTTGATGGCGAAACCTAGAAAAAGTGGTTCAACCGGTTCTGAGATCATCGAAAATCCAATTCTTTCCAACTTCAAAGATGGATTGAGCGTATTGGAATACTTCATTTCAACACACGGTGCTCGTAAGGGTCTTGCGGATACCGCCTTGAAAACAGCCGATGCGGGTTACCTCACACGTCGTTTGGTTGACGTTGCTCAAGACGTAATTATCACAGAAGAAGATTGCGGAACATTGAGGGGTATTGCTACAAGCGCATTGAAAGACAACGAGGATATTGTTGAGCCTCTATACGATAGAATTCTAGGTAGAACTTCATTGCATGATGTATATGATCCACAATCAGATAAATTGTTGGTGAGTGCAGGTCAAAAAATCGATGAAGATACAGCCAAGAAAATTGAAGAGTCGGGAGTTGAAACCATTGAGATCCGTTCTGTATTGACTTGCGAAAGCAAGCGCGGTTGCTGTGTGAAATGTTATGGATTGAATTTGGCAACTGGAAATCTAGCACAGAAGGGTGATGCAGTTGGAATCATTGCCGCACAATCTATCGGTGAGCCAGGTACACAGCTTACGCTTCGTACCTTCCACGTAGGTGGTGTTGCTGGATCTGCCTCTGTTGAATCTCATTTGGTTGCAAAGTTTGACGGTACTGTTCAGTTTGATGGTTTGCGCACAGTTAAAACCACCAACAACGAAGGAAAAGATGTACAGGTTGTTATCGGTCGTACTGCCGAGATGCGTATCATGGATTTGAAAAACGACCGCGTGTTGATTACCAATAACGTTCCTTATGGCTCCACACTTCAGGTA
>JBEDAP010000102.1:0-9360 GCA_041177705.1 Bacteroidota bacterium | reverse complement strand
AACTGAAACTGAATGGTCTCATCCACTCCTTTTTTAAATTTTACCGGATCCGTTTTCGTTTCCTGAGCAGTTACCCAAACTGGGTCTTCTCCAATCATATACCTGGATCCATTCACCGAATAAATTCCAATATCCATCATCGAGCCTCCCCCTGCTAATACCGGATCTAATCTCCATTGATTTGGATTGCCAATTTTAAATCCGCTCAACCCTTGAAAAAACAAAGGCCTACCAAACTCACCTGCCATGCGCATGTTAACCACTTCCAAGGTCTTGGCTTCAAAATGCATTCTGTATCCCACCAACAAATGAACATTTGCTTTTTTACAAACCTCAACCATCTCCTTTGCCTGCTTGGCATTCAAGGCCATGGGCTTTTCTACGAAAACATGCTTTCCGGTTTTGGCTATCTGCAAAACCTGACTGTAATGCAAGGCATTTGGAGTTAAAATATAGACTGCATCAATCTCTGGATTGTTTTTTAGCTGATCCACATTTTCATACGAATAGCGGCTGGTTTCAGCAACCGAATACTTTTCTCCCCATGTACTAAGTTTAGAAGGTGTGCCGCTGATCAACCCTGTAATTTTAGCGCGTTTACAATCTTTCATGGCATCGGCAACCCGTGCTGCATAACTTCCCAAGCCCATGAGTGCTACTCGCAAAATCTTTTCATCTGATTTTAGTCCATTAGAATACATCGAATGAACAGGAACTGCTAACAATGGAGCTGAAAATGTCCGTATGAATGTTCTGCGTGTTGTCATGGTTCTGATTTATAGATTGAAATAAGTAGAAAATTACGCAAACTGATGTAAATTGATTCAAGCTTGTACAACGAATAATTGCGTATGAAAAGAAATTTGAACAGGAGAAAATTTATCCTGCAGGCAGGTATCATCGGCGGTGGCCTGGGAATCTCTCCAATCCCATCCTGGGCATCCATTCAATCCAAAGTTGATTCAGGCAAAATTGGAATCATTGGTTTAGATACTTCACACAGCATTGCATTTACAAAAGCACTCAATGCAAATCCAGCTCTTGAAAAATACAAGGGGTTTTCCATCATGGCCGCTTTCCCTCCGGGTAGCGCAGACATTGAATCATCGGTTAAACGTATTCCGGGGTATATAGAAGAAGTAAAAAAGCTAAACGTAGAAATCGTTGATTCAATGGATGCATTGCTTTCGAAAGTTGATTTCGTCTTATTAGAAACCAACGACGGCCGCCCCCATTTGAAACAAGGACTTGAAGTAATGAAAGCAGGCAAACCTCTTTTCATCGATAAACCTGTTGCTGGAAATTTGGCAGACGCTATTGCTCTCTATGAAATTTCTAAAAAATTAAATGTTCCGTTTTTCTCCAGCTCCTCTCTTCGTTACATGAGTTCTGCACAAGAAGCAGCAGCAGGAAAAATTGGTAAAGTTTTAGGCGCTGATTGTTTTAGTCCAGCTACCCTCGAAAAAACACATCCCGATTTATTTTGGTATGGAATTCACGGAGTAGAAACCTTGTATACCGTAATGGGAACTGGATGTGCATCGGTATCAAGAACACAAACAGAGGGAACCGAAATCGTTGTTGGGAAATGGAGTGATGGAAGAATAGGAACATTTCGCGGAACACGCACCGGCAAACACGAATACGGTGGAATGGTATATGGGGAGAAAGGGGTAATGCCACTTGGTCCTTATCAAGGCTATGACAATCTGTTGGATCGAATCATTGAATTTTTCAAAACCGGAAAACTTCCGATAAATCCCGAAGAAACACTTGAGATCTACACGTTCATGGAAGCAGCAGACGAAAGCAAACGCAACAACGGCAAATCAATTTTGCTTTCCGATGTATACAATAAACATAAATTAATTGCAAACAACATTCTTAAAACTTTAAATATTTAAACATGGCTCGTACACGCAGATCATTCATTAAAAAAACAGGAGCAGCTTCTGTTGCTCTTTCCTTGGGTGGAATTCTTCCTGGATTTTCAGCACAGCAATACAGAAGCATCATCGGCTCCAATGAAAAAATAACAGCAGCAGTAATGGGTGTCAATAGCAGAGGACTTTCGGTTGCTACCAACTTCGCTTCACAAAAAGAATGCGAACTAACCTATGTATGCGATGTAGATGTTCGAGCCATGGAAAAATGCGTTGACGCTGTTGATAAAGCTCAAAACAAAAAGCCAAAAGCTGAAGGTGATTTCAGAAAAGCGTTGGAAGATAAAAACCTGGACCTGCTCATCGTTACAGCTCCGGATCACTGGCATGCCCCCGCTGCTTTATTAGCAGTTGCCGCAGGCAAACATGTCTATCTCGAAAAGCCCTGCAGCCACAATCCGAATGAAGGGGAAATGCTCGTAAAAGCAGCCGCCAAACACAACAAGCTTCTTCAAATGGGCAACCAGCGTCGTTCATGGCCCAATGTAATTGCTGCCATCAATGAATTGAAAGCAGGTGTAATTGGTCGACCTTATTTCGCAAAAACCTGGTATACCAACAACCGCGAGTCTATCGGTACCGGAAAAACTACCGAAGTGCCTTCATGGTTGAACTACGACCTGTGGCAAGGCCCCGCTCCTCGTCGTGCATACAAAGACAATGTCATCCACTACAACTGGCATTGGTTCTGGCATTGGGGAACCGGAGAAGCGCTGAACAACGGTACTCACATGGTGGATTTGGCTCGGTGGGGTTTGGGTGTTGACTATCCTTCGCGTGTAACATCTGCCGGTGGGAGATATCGTTACCAAGATGATTGGGAAACTCCCGATACCCAGGTCATCGATCTTGAATTCCCAAACAATACGTTGATCAGCTGGGAAGGAAGGTCTTGCAATGGCAAATCAACAGAAGGAAGCAGTGTGGGAGTTTTATTTTATGGTGAAAAAGGTTCCTTGCTGATTGAAAGTGGAAACTCGTATAAAATCTTCGACCTGAAAAGTAAACTGATCAAAGAAGTAAAAAATGATATTCAAGCCAATGCACTGGATAGAACCGGTCCGGGTATGGAATTGGATGCATTGCATATCCGCAACTTCTTCGATGCTATCAAACGAGGAGCAGCATTGAACTCAGATATTCTCAGCGGACATCAAAGTACACTTCTTGTCCAATTGGGAAACATCTCTCAACGCACAGGCAGAGCATTGAAGATTGATCCGACCAACGGAAGAATTCTGAATGACAAAGAAGCGATAAAGCTTTGGAGCAGAGAATACGAAAAGGGTTGGGAACCGAAAGTGTAATCATGAAGCAAAGACTCTATTCATTGGATGCCCTAAGAGGCTTTGATATGTTTTGGATCATAGGTGCAGAAGATCTCTTTCACACCATGGCCAAAGCAACGCATTCTCCGTTTTGGGAAACGCTATCCAAACAATTTGAACATCCCTACTGGAATGGTTTTACTGCCTATGATCTGATCTTTCCACTATTTATTTTTGTTACAGGAATTTCAGCATCATTTTCTTTAGGCTCTGCACTTGAACAGGGAAAGAATAAATCGGAGCTGCTGAAGAAAATCATCAATAGGGGAATGATTCTTTTCGTTCTGGGAATGATTTACAACAATGGATTGCAATTACGCCCCATCAGCGATTTTCGTTTCATGAGTGTTCTCGGAAGAATAGGAATTGCTTACATGCTTTCTTCTGTCTTATTTCTCTACACCAAAGAGAAAATGCAAATCGTTTGGTTTGCAGGATTATTAATTGGCTACTGGCTGATTTTGAAATTCACAGCTGCACCAGGATTTCCAATTGGAGACTTGACAGAAGAAGGAAATTTTGCTTCGTATGTGGATCGGACCATTCTTCCCGGAAAATTATCACGCGGCATTCACGACACAGTAGGATTTTTTAATAATATTCCGGCTGCAAGCTCCGGATTGGCAGGAATCATCATCGGCAACTACCTCAGAAAATCTACAAGTACGCCAGAGCAAAAAACAAAATTCATGTTTTTGCTAGGTCTAGCATCATTGGTATTGGCACAGGTTTGGAATTTAGATTTCCCGATCAATAAAAATCTCTGGTCCAGTTCCTTTGTATTGCAAACCGTTGGTTTCAGTTTACTCCTTATGGCTTTGTTCTATTGGATCATCGACGTAAAAGGATATCAACGCTGGGCGTTCTTTTTCAAAGTCATCGGTATGAACAGCATCCTGATTTACATGTCGGGGAAAGTCATCAACTGGTCCTATGCCAACAAAGGATTTTTTCAGTGGCTAGGTGATTGGATCGGAGATCCATACAATGCAGTGGCATTAGCAATTACAGCAGTTCTCGTTAAATGGTTGTTTCTATACCTCCTCTACAAGAAAAATATTTTTATCAAGATCTAATTTGGATTATGGAAACGCGTGTTTTGGATGATGCATTGTCGATAGGAAGGGCTTCAGGAAAAGAAGCTGCGACAAAAATCAAAGAAGTTATTTCGGAAAACGGACATGCCTATATCGTTCTTGCAACTGGAACCAGTCAGTTTGAAACATTGGCTGAACTCTTGCGAGATAAAGAAATCGACTGGAGTGAAGTCACCATGTTTCATCTGGATGAATACATTGGTCTACCGATCACACATAAAGCCAGCTTTAGAAAATACCTGAAAGAAAGATTCATCGATAAACTTCCAAACTTACGAGCAGCTCATTTGATCAATGGAGAAAATGACCCTGTGCAAGAATGCAAGCGCCTCAATGAATTGATCAGTCAGCATCCTATCAATGTACTGCTCTGCGGTATTGGTGAAAATGGACATCTGGCATTCAACGACCCTCCTGCCGACTTTGAAACTACGGAACCTTATATCCTTGTTGATTTGGATGAAGCTTGCCGCAATCAACAATACGGGGAAGGTTGGTTCCCAAGTTTCAACGATGTGCCCACCAAAGCCATCAGCATGTCAATTCATCAAATCATGCAAGCAGAATATATCATCTGTTCTGTTCCCGATGAGAGAAAAGCAAAAGCCATAGCAGATTGCTTCAACGGAGAAATCAGCAATCTGCATCCGGCAAGTATCCTACGCAACCATGAACATTGTACACTATATCTCGACACACATTCAGCCCGCTTACTAAACAACTGATATGAACGCTCTTGTAGAAGCTAAATCGCTATCCAAAAAAGATACAGCCATTTCCATTCTCATCATTGGCATGTTATTTTTCATCTTCGGCTTTGTGTCTTGGGTGAATGCTATATTAATCCCCTACTTCAAAATAGCCTGCGAACTGAGTCACTTTGAAGCCTATCTCGTTACGTTCGCATTTTATATTTCCTATTTGGTGATGTCTGTTCCGGCATCTTACCTCCTGAAAAAAACAGGATTCAAGAAAGGGATGATGTTAGGTTTCATGGCCATGTCGTTAGGTGCATTTGTTTTTGTTCCTGCTGCGTATAGCAGAACCTATGAAATCTTTTTGATCGGATTATTCACCATTGGAGCGGGACTTTCCATTTTGCAAACAGCAGCCAACCCTTACATTACAGTATTAGGGCCGAAAGAAAGCGCTGCTCAACGTATCAGCATCATGGGTATTTGCAACAAAGGAGCAGGAATCTTAGCACCACTGATTTTTGCAGCCGTTATTTTAAAAGCTACCGACACCGATTTGTTCGCCAGCCTCTCTACCATGAACGAAATAGAAAAAGATGCCGCATTGGATCAACTCATCCGAAGGGTGGTTACCCCCTATGTTTGCGTAGGTACCGTGTTGTTTGGATTGGGATTGTTGGTTCGTTTTTCACCACTTCCAGAAATCGACACAGAAAATGAAACACAGGAAGTTGCAGAAGCCAATAAGGATAAAAAAACAATTTTTGATTTCCCGCACTTGATCTTAGGTGCTGTTGCCATTTTCTTGCATGTAGGTACTCAGGTTATCTCGATTGATACGGTCATTGGATATGCCAACTCCATGAACATATCCCTGCTGGAAGCCAAAGTATTTCCTTCCTATACATTAACAGCAACCATCATTGGGTACATCACAGGTATCATCGCTATTCCAAAATTCATCAAGCAAGTCAATGCCCTTCGTATCTGTACAACATTGGGCTTGCTATTTTCAGTATTGATCTTGTTTGCAAAAGGTCAGACAACTCTATTGGGACATCAAGCAGATCTTTCTATCTGGTTTGTTGTATTGCTGGGCTTAGCCAATTCCTTGGTATGGGCTGGCATATGGCCTCTCGCACTAGATGGGTTAGGAAGATTTACCAAATTGGGAGCCTCTGTGATGATCATGGGACTATGCGGGAATGCCATCATGCCCATGCTCTATGGTTATTTTGCAGACCAATGGGACGTTCGACAAGCATATGCAGTCTTAATACCCTGTTATATCTATCTGGTTTTTTATGCAGCATATGGACATAAAATTAGAAGTTGGAAATTTTCATGAATAGAATCAAATTATACAACGGAAAGCTGATCCTTGAAGATTCTATTGAACAGGGGTCAATACTCATCGAAAACGGAAAAATTTTAGGCGTTGAAAAAAAAGAAGTTGATTTTCCCGATGCATGGGAGATAGATGCAAAAGGGAAATACATCTCCCCGGGCTTTATAGATATTCATGTACACGGAGGAAACAACCATGATTTCATGGACGCTACCGAAGAATCTTTTTTAGAAATTGCATCCTTTCATGCCAAACATGGAACAACCAGCATGATGCCCACTTCGTTAACAGCTGATAAAAAGGGTATTCTCAATACGTTGGATGTGTATGAATCAGCACGCAGCAATAATAAATCCGGCAGTCGATTTATCGGATTGCATCTGGAAGGTCCATATTTCTCCATGAATCAACGTGGTGCACAGGATCCTCAGTATATCCGAGATCCCGATCCAGCTGAATACATGGAAATTCTAAATCACTCTCATTCTATCAAGCGTTGGAGCATCGCTCCTGAAAAAAAAGGTGCACTTGCACTCGGAAAAATTCTTGAAAACAAAGGAATCATCGCTTCCATGGCTCATACAGATGCCCTCTACGAAGAGGCAGTAGAAGCCATGCATCACGGATTCACCCTGCTCACACACTTTTACTCTGCCATGTCCAGTGTAACCAGAAAAAACGCCATGCGCTTTGCTGGAGTTGTAGAAGCTGGATACCTGCACGATGAATTGTTTGTTGAAATCATAGCAGACGGAGTTCATCTCCCAGCTCCTCTATTGCAATTGATTTTAAAAATCAAAGGCAGAGAAAAAACCATTCTCATCACCGATGCCATGCGTGGTGCCGGCATGCCGGAGGGACCGAGCATATTGGGAAATAAAACAACCGGAATTCCGGTGATCTTAGAAAACGGCGTTGCTAAACTAATAGACAGAACAGCATTTGCAGGCAGTATTGCTACTGCCAATCAACTGATAAAAAATATCGTCATATTAGGTGGTGCTTCATTGGTAGACGCCATTTACATGATTACAAAAACACCTGCGAAATTGCTAGGATTAGAGCATGAAATTGGATCTTTAAAAAAAGGAATGCATGCAGATGTTGTGCTGATGGATGCAAACTACAACATTACACATACTTTCATCCAAGGAAAACAATTACTATGACGCAAAATAGAAGACGGTTCATTAAGAATATTTCAACAGCTGTTTTGCTGTTGAATGGTAAAACAATTTTTGCAACTGAAAATGAGCTGAAGAAAAAACCGATTCTTCGCATTGCGATTGCTTCCGACATACATTACGGCCAGGCGAAAACAGATTTTGAAGGCATGGCCGATGCAGTTCTAAATCAATTCTCGGCCATGCACCGTGAAGATAATTTTCATTTCGGTGTAATCAATGGTGATATCGTACATGATGACATCAGCTATTTTGGCGCCATTCGAAAAAAACTAGATAAACTTCCCTTTCCTTACTATGTAACGCAAGGCAATCACGACTTGGCAACTCCGCAAGAATGGGAGCAAGCCTGGGACCAGCCAATTAACTTTGAAAAAATCAATGGAAATGTAGTTTCGCTTTTTGCAACAACATCCGATAAAAAAGGAACATACCTCCCCCCGAATCTTGCATGGTTGGAAGCAAAATTTGAAGAACATAAAAATGCAAAACATATTTTACTGTTTATACACATCCCTCCCATCAAATGGACGCGTCATGCCATCGAATCCACTCCGTTTGTTGAATTGGTAAAAAAACAAAAAAACCTTCGTGCTGTTTTTCATGGGCACGAACATGATCAGGATGGAATCAAATGGCAAGACGGAATTCCCTATCTATTCGACAGTCACGTAGGTGGGAACTGGGGAACACCCTATCGCGGATTTCGAATTGTAGAATTGCATAAAGATGGGTCCATTGCCACATGGATCATGAATCCCACTGAAAAAATCAATAACGCAGATATCCCTTCACCTCGCTAAAAATCATTTTGCATGAACCTGTTCAACAAAGCTTTTGCGATCGCTCTATTTTTTATTGCTTTTGGCAAAACGAGCACAGCTCAAACCTATGCTGAGCGATTGGGGTTTCCAAAAGGATCCAAAGTGATTATACTGCATGTTGATGATGCAGGTATGTCGTTCGATTCAAATGAAGGTGCGATTCGAGCAATGGAAGAAGGTGTTGCCAATTCATTTAGCATGATGATGCCCTGCTCATGGATCCCCGGAATGTTTCAATACTTGAAAACAAAACCCAATGCAGATGGAGGATTACACCTTACGCTAACATCAGAATGGACACAATACCGTTGGGGGCCTCTGGCAGGAAAGTCTGCAGTACCGGGTTTAGTTGATAAACAAGGTGCCATGTGGAAGTCCGTATTGGAAGTTGCTGGTCATGCCAGCCCCGACGAAGTTTATAAAGAAATCAAAGCACAAATTGATCGATCCAGAACAGCAGGATGGGAACCTACCCATTTAGATTCGCACATGGGTACCTTGTTTGCAACCGAAAACTTTTTGAAAAAATACATACAGGTAGGAATAGAAGAGAAAATACCCGTGATGTTTCCTGGCGGACACAACACCATGATCATGAAATCCGAAGGTGGAGCTATTTTGAAAAAAGAACAAACCGATCAAATTGGTAAAATGCTTTGGGATGCAGGGCTTCCGGTTCTTGACGACCTTCATAATGTTACATACGGATTCAAATATCCAAAAGGAATATCTGATGTTGAGTTGCAAAAAATAGCAGTTCAACAATACATTGAATCGTTCAAGCAACTTCAGCCTGGAGTTACGATGGTTATCATGCATTGTACATCTCCCTCTGAAATTTTTTCAAAAATATCAGACTCAGGAAATCTAAGAAAAGCCGATCTGCTTGCTATGCTGTCACCTGAATTGAAAGCATACATTCAAAATGAAAAAATCATTTT
>JBEDAP010000101.1:0-2928 GCA_041177705.1 Bacteroidota bacterium | reverse complement strand
GAGTGTGTTTGTGCAGATGCTGCGGAGGCAAAGATTATGGATGATCAACTTATTTTGAAGTCCATAGGGTCTATACTCAAAAATCCGAAGGATCTGGTAAAGTCTGTTGAACAATTGCAGCAAGAGTATGCAGCCGTGAAGAAAAAACTGGAGTCTGCTGAACAAAAAATGGTTAAGCAATTGGCTCAAGATCTTATTGCTTCTGCTCAAAACCACATGGGTGTCTTGTGTGTGGGTGAGATTGTTGAATTGGATAATCTAGAGTTGTTAAAAAAACTAGCTCAAGATATTCGTACAGAAAAAGAAAATCTGCTGGTTATAGTAGCAGCTTCTATTTCTGGAAAATCAGCAGTTGCCGTAGGTATTTCAGATGCATTGGTAAAAGAAAAAGGACTGGATGCCAATGCTATAATCAAGAACCACATTGCACCCATGATTCAAGGTGGGGGAGGTGGACAGAAAGGACTTGCTACGGCAGGTGGACAACGAATCGACGAACTCGCACAGGTGGTAACTCTATACTCCAAGCTGATCTAAAGTATTTTAATGGCAGAGCCAAATTACGCATACGAAGCAGTTATCGGGTTGGAAGTACATGCTCAGCTTAAAACAAATAGCAAATTGTTTTCAGGCGATGATGCTTCATTTGAAATCAAACCCAATTCCCATGTGGGGGCGATAACACTAGGGCATCCGGGAACTTTACCCGTGATGAACAAAACCGCTATGGAGTTGGCAATTAAAATGGGATTGGTATGTGGTTCAGAAATAGCACTGCATAACTATTTTGCACGGAAAAATTATTTTTATCCGGATCTACCCAAGGGATATCAAATTTCTCAACATACGACGCCGATTTGTAGGGGGGGCTTTATTCCTATTGAAACAGCTGAAGGCAAAAGAAGCATATCGCTTACGCGAATTCACTTGGAAGAAGATGCAGGGAAAAGCTTGCATGACCAAAACGATCAGTTCACTTTATTGGATTACAATCGAGCCGGAGTTGCTTTGATTGAAATTGTATCTGAACCTGAGATACATTCTGCAGAAGAAGCTGCGGCATATCTCACAACCATTCGCAAGTGGGTCAGGTGGCTGGATATTTGTGATGGTAACATGGAAGAAGGAAGTTTGCGATGCGATGCTAATATATCTGTCAGACCAAAAGGTGAAACCAAGTTAGGAACGCGTGTAGAGGTTAAAAACTTAAATTCCATCAAACACTTAAAACAAGCCATTGAAATAGAAATCAAACGACTTACTGGATTGTGTGTTGAAGATAAGTCTGTACTTCAGGAAACACGTGGTTTTGATGCCGATCAAGGAATTACATATTCCATTCGGGTAAAGGAAGATGCGGAAGATTATAGGTATTTCCCTGAGCCAGATCTTGCACCTTTTCATTTTAACTCTGTTGAAATTAGACAGATTAAGGAAGCACTTCCACTCATGCCAGAGCAAAAAAGAAAAACCTATCAAGAAATACATGAACTTTCTGAATACGATGCAAATCAATTGACGGAGGATAAATCATTGAGTGATTTATTTGATAGAGTTGTTGCATCCACTTCATTTCCCAAGCAGCTTGGTAATCTATTGTTAGGGCCTGTTCGCTCTTATGTAAATGAAACGGGTATCGATTGGGGTGAACTTTCGCTTCCGATTGAGACATGGATTGAGTTGATTCAAATGATTCAGGAAGAAAAAATCAGTTTCTCCGTTGCAGCTGCTAAACTCTTACCTCTGCTTTTGAGCAATCCTGGTAAATCCGCAATGGAATTGGCTAAGGAGATGGATTGGATACAGGATGCGGATGAGAGCATGATTCAGCAATGGGTTAACCAAGTAGTCTCCTCTATGCCGGATAAAGTAGCAGAATATCAAAAAGGTAAAAAAGGCTTATTGGGTTTATTTGTAGGCGAAGTGAAACGCATATCCAAGGGGAAAGCCGATCCTCAAAAAGTAAATGCCATTCTTATCAAGCAACTTCAAAAATAATTTTATGAATCAATATCGATTGTTCGTATGGCTTATGCTTGTTTCTTTCTTGGGCGGTTGTAAGTCCTCTCAAGAGAAAGTGACTATTAAAGCCACTGTACTCAATGTT
Organism: Bacteroidota bacterium; assembly: GCA_041177705.1. Lineage (GTDB taxonomy): Bacteria > Bacteroidota > Bacteroidia > Chitinophagales > Chitinophagaceae > Pollutibacter. The sequence continues at coordinate 821 of JBEDAP010000101.1, read as the reverse complement.
ACTGAGCAACAGAAAGTCTTTTTAGATCTGATTGAATTGGATGCTGCTCCGGTAGCGATAGATACTACCAATGCCATAGCCGGTAAAGCAATTTTTGAATTGGAAGGCGGTTCTGTCAACCCAGAAGTTCTGTATCGCATACGATTTGAAAAAGATCCTTCATTTTATCTATTGGTTCCAGATCAATCTAAGATTGAATTTCAGGCAGATTTGCAAAAACAATTTTCTTTTTCCAGCAATTCTTCTGCTAGTAATTCATTCCAACAAATGATAGTAGGCTATAATCGAAAATTAGGGGGACTGGATTCATTGAGAAATGCTATCAATTTAAAAGGTCAAACCATGGATAGCAGTCGTGTGGTATTGGAAAACAACTTTCGTAAAGCAGTAGAGGAAACGGGGAGCTATTTGCTGGGGTATGCGGATTCAACTGCATCAGCTGCAGTTGCCATTTATGCGCTTGGAATGTCTCGAAATTTTGTTTTGCCAGAGCAGGTTCAACCTGTATTGGCATCTTTGACAGCTAAGTTTCCTGATCTTCCTCGATTGAAAAAATTAGCAGAAGATTTTAAGAAAGAAAATACTGCAGCCAAGCCAGATGAGTTGGTTGGAAAGCCTGCTCCAGATTTTGAGCTACCCGATGTATACGGAAAAAATTTTAGTCTGAGTTCCTTAAAAGGGAAGTATGTTTTGGTGGATTTTTGGGCCAGTTGGTGCAAGCCATGTAGGATGGAAAACCCCAATGTGGTGGCTGCCTTTAAAAAGTTTCAGCAAAAAAACTTTACTATTTTAGGTGTCTCACTCGACAAAGAAAAGGCATC
>JBEDAP010000100.1:0-3094 GCA_041177705.1 Bacteroidota bacterium | reverse complement strand
CGCTTATTGAAAACTACCTCACGTATAATTTGAACATAAAAGATCACAGTATTTCAGCATTAGCTGGGCATTCCTATCAGAAAATATTTTTACAAGGTAGAGGATGGAGCATCAATAAATTTCCCATCACTCCTGTAGAACCTATATACAATCCGGGTACAGGTCAGGAATTGACGTTGGCCAACAACCGCCCTTTTGGATATGCTACGATCAATGAATTGCAATCATTCTTTTCTCGTGTTAATTATTCATACAAAGGAAAGTATTTAGCAACAGCTAACTTCCGTATGGATGGATCAAGTAAGTTTGGTGCGAATAACAAGTATGGTTATTTCCCATCGTTTTCATTGGGATGGAGAATCAGTGAGGAAGATTTCATGCAAAACACACCCTTTAGTAATTTGAAATTGCGTGCCGGATGGGGACAAACCGGAAATCAAGAGATCCCATCTAAAATTACGCAGGCGCTTTATACAGCCACTATATCTGCATCAAGCAGCTATCCATTATTCCCTACTGGCGCTTATCCAGCGGGTATTGTATATTCCCGTTTAGCCAATCCGGATATTCAATGGGAAGTATCCACTCAATCGAATGTTGGTTTGGATTTTGGATTGTTGGGAGGTAAGTTGACTGGTGCAATCGATTATTTCATCAAAAACTCAAACAATATATTGTTGGAAGTTATCCCTGCTGATCCTGTGCAGCCTGCAGGAACATTCTGGACCAATGTTGAAGACATGATCATCACCAACAGTGGACTTGAATTTGATCTTGAATATAGAAACAGAACAGCATCCGGATTGAAATATGGTTTTGGCGGTAATGCAGCATTTCTGAAAAACATCGTAAAAAATTCACCATACTCTGTTATTACTTCTGGATCCGCATCAGGAGCTGGTTTAACATCTGCTACTATCAATGGATATATTAACAATCAGCCTATAGGAACATTTTTCCTACGTGAGTGGACTGGATTCAATGCACAAGGGTTGAGCACCTATAATGATGTAGACAAAGATGGAGTTATCGGAGATAAAGATCGACTTCCATTGGGTTCTGCACTTCCAAAAGTGATTTATGCATTCTTTGGAAATTTAGAATACAAGGGGGTTGATTTGGTTGTGAATTTCAATGGTGTATCTGGAAATAAGATTTACGACAACACGGCCAATGCAAACTTTTATAAGTTAAGATTGTCCAAGAGTGTAAATACAACACCTGCTGCAATTGAAAGCAAAGAAGAATCAATCAACAATGCGGCTCCTGTAAGTTCTCGTTATTTAAAGGACGGAGCTTATTTGCGCTTAAATAACCTTGCATTGGGATATACATTTGATACACGTAATAAACCAATGGGTAAGATTATAACTGGCTTGCGTTTATCTGTTACTGCGCAAAACCTATTCGTGATTACCAAGTACGATGGGTATGATCCAGAGGTAAATGCCGATAGGCAAATCAATGGAGTGGTATCCTATGGCATTGACCAGTTGAGTTATCCGAAATCACGAAATATCATTTTTGGTTTAAACGTAAACTTCTAAATCAAGTATCATGAAAAATATATTTAAATCAATCTTTGCAACAGCAGCTATTACTTTGCTTGCTGGAAGTTGTACCAAGTTGGAAGAGACTATTTTAGATGAGTCCTCTGTTACGGGTTTAACAGAAAAGCAAATTGCCGATGGAACCATTGCGCCGGTATATGCCAATCTCCCGAATATTTTTATTCATACGGGATTGTTTGCTTTGCAAGAAATAACTACGGATGAAGCAATTTTACCTTATCGAGGTGGAACCGATTGGGGTGATAATGGTATCTATGTGGATCTCAATCGTCATACGATGAACAGTACTACTGCGAATGTTCGCAACACGTGGAATCCGTTAACACAAAGTTTGTCGCGTGCAGTTTCTGCGATCGCTTCATTAAAAGACAGCAAAGATCCCAATGCAGCAAAGTACATTGCTGAAGCAAAGGGTATGTATGGGTTTTACAATTTGATGTTTTTGGATTTATGGGGCATCATCTTTGTAAAAGAGGATCCAGGAGCCGTTTCTAAAATTGTTCGTGGTGATGAGGCCGTAGAGTATTTAAAGAAGATATTTTTAGAAGTTGAGCCTTTATTGGATAACACAACGGGTCCGGGTAGACTTACCAAAGCTGGTGTTTGGGGCTTGTTGGCAAAATTGCATCTTAATGCTGCTGTATATCGTGATGTATATGCATCTTCATTCACCTTCAAGCCAGAGGATATGGATAAGGTGATTGAGTATACGGGGAGAATCATTTCTGCAGGTCAATATGCTTTATCTCCAGATTATTGGGCAATATTCAATGATAACAACAACAGCAACAAAGAATTGATTTTTGCTGTTGATCAGCGTCCGGATTTGAATGGTCACAATCGACTTTCATATTTCTCGCTGTCAGGTGATCAGTTTCCACTTCCAGCTTATACGGGAGCCAATGGAACAGATGGCCCTGCTATAACACCCGATTATTACAAAACTTGGGTTGATGCATATGCCCCATTAGATCCTGCTGATGCCGACCCTCGTTTTTACAAGAAAAATGTTGTAGTTGATCCCGTTACGCAGCAAGCTTGTTATGATGCAGCTTCCTATCGAATTGATAGAGGAATATTGAGGGGTCAACAATATGGTTTAATCAGAACAGCAGGAGTATTTGAAAAATGCCCAGATGGTAAATTTAAAGTAGGTCGTTTATTTAATGTTACTAGAAACAGACCCACAATAGCTGTAAATCATACTGAAAAAATTGATTTTACAACTGCAGGAAGTGATTATTCAACTGGTTATCGAGTGTTGAAGTATGAATTTAGTCAAACCTCTGTGAGTGGAAGAAACTTTGGTGCAGTTGATATTCCTATCGTTCGTTTAGCGGATGTGTATTTGATGCGAGCAGAGGCAAGGGCCCGTAAGGGGGATGCAGCAGGAGCTTTAACAGATGTGAATACGGTTCGAACAGCACGTGTAACTGGAACGTTAAAAGCACCAGCTCTTTCTTCTGTTACACTTGACCTTATCTACCGTGAGCGTGGCTTTGAATTGTATTGGGAAATGCAAA
>JBEDAP010000099.1:0-3775 GCA_041177705.1 Bacteroidota bacterium | reverse complement strand
TCTTTCAGGAAAACATCGATGATAGGAGCAAATGCCCCGTAGCCTGTTGAAGGCCTTGTCTGGTTGCTGTTCGTAAGTTTCCCCAGGGTGATTCTTCCTCGATCGTATTTAGAAAGAGTGTCCTTGATTTGTGTTGCCTCATTGCCCATTGGATCAAGGATGCCTTTGGATTTTCTTTCATCAACTACTTGCATCAATGTTTGCAAACCCCGGATACTTCTGGGAAAACCACAATAGGCATATGAATGTATCTGGATCTCTTTGATTTGATTGATTGTTAAGCCGGATTCTAATCCTACGGTTATTTCCTTTTGAAGTCGGTTCAGATCACCTTTTGCTGTTAAAGCGGCGATAGATATGATGCTTTTTTCTTTGTTTGATAAAAGACTATCCATGGTTACGTGAGCAGATACTGTATTCAAAGCAATCAATGTTATTGCCATTAAAATGCACTGTTTCAGTTTTGTCGCCATTGCTAATGGTTTGATTGTTGTCGTTACCTTTTCTTTATACCTATTAAAACATTAGACTCCTGATTTCTGAAGCTTTCGGAATTTTACTTCTTTTTCAATTACGTCCAATCTTGCTTTTTTGGGATCTGGTTTTCCAACAGCTTTTCCATCCGACTGCATTTCCAAAATTTCGATGGTCTTAGGTTGGTATGCTGGCCATACAGGAAGCTGGTTTCCGTTGGGGTTTCCTGTTTTGGCAAAGTTAATCCAGTATTGGTGCATGAGATCGGCAACGCCTTTATCGTTTTGGGTCACGTTTATATTTCCTCTTCTTGATTCCAATGTGTTAAAGACAAAAGGAATTTCAGATCCATGGGGTGCACCATAGCGCAATCTGTTTCTCAATGAGTCTGATACATAGGAAAAAAGATAGATATATGCAGGGATGTTCTTTTGAGCAAATGCAGTTGCAGTGAATCTTGCCGGTTCTGCCCAAACTTTATCGGTATTCACCATGGTGAGAAGCTCAGGCAGTTCTTTTTTTCCATCCGGGTCATAAGCAGCAATAGCTTCTTCTTTGAGTGTGCCAAACATGGACAATAATTCATCTTTGGATGCGGCATTCACAAAACCTGCAGGGACTTCGGCACTGTTGGATCCAATGATGATAGGTATCTTGGGTTGCTTTCCTGCACGATAAATGGCTTCAGCTGTTTCTACCACCAGTTTACCATCTAAAATGGGACCAGGATAGATTCGTTTGCCACCCGGACCATCATTCTCTTCTCCGCCGTCAACAATTTCTGCTGTTGTCAGAGCCCTGAGTTTTGCCAAAGCCGCTGCATCAGTTCCTTCGATACCATGCCTGCGTGCAAAATTGATGCCAATTTGTTCTGCAGAAATAGGATAGAAGGGGTCTGCATTTTCTTTATTGATGGGACGACCTGTAAGTACTCCGTCTCTTCCTCCGGAAGATTCCAAAATAGCTTTTTGAAACAATCCTTTTGCTGAGGGAATGGTGATCAAGGAATGCACAGAAACACCACCTGCTGATTCGCCAAAAATCGTGACGTTTTTGGGGTCTCCTCCAAAAGCGCTGATATTATCTTGTATCCATTTAAGTGCTGCAATTTGATCCATGAACGCATAGTTGCTTTTGAACTCGTCTGGACGTTCTGCACTCAATGCAGGAAATGCAAAAAATCCCAATCTACCCAGTCGATAGTTTATGGTTACTAGCATCACTCCCTTTTGTGCAAATGAAGATCCAGATGACTCATTAGATGAACCGCTTCCGCCTACAAAACCTCCTCCGTGAATCCAAACCATCACTGGAAGTTTTTGATTGGTCTTGGTGCCAGCTGGTCTCCAAATATTCAAGTACAAACAATCTTCTGAGGATCCTTCTGCTATTGTTCCCGGTTTGCGTGGCCATCCAGCTTGTGCACAATTGAAACCAAATTTGGTAGCATCTCTTTCTCCCTCCCAGGCCTTGACCGGTTGAGGAGGACGCCAGCGAAATTCACCAACAGGAGGTGCCGCAAATGGGATTCCTTTGAATATTTCTATACTGCCTTCTTGCAGGCCCCGCAATTTCCCATATTGGGTTTGAACGACCGGCGCATCCTTGGATTGCGCAATGCTTGTAGAATGAGTAAATAGACCAAGCGCAATGGTAAACAAGAAGAAGATTGATTTTTTCATTTTTTAATTTTTGTGGACGCTTTATGGGATTTATTTCTTTAGATGCTTGTTGAAAAATTCATTCAATTTATTCAATGCCTGGTCCACATAATCCGGAACATAATAGGTTTGGATATGCGTAGCACCAGGGATCAAGAACATTTCTTTGTTTTTTGTTCCTGTTGCGAGATTAAAAGCAGCATCCGTCATATAATAAGAATCTGCTTTGCTACCTGCAATCATAAGCAGTGGTTGATTGATTAAGTCTATGTTGGAAGTTGCGTCAAATTGCATCAATTCGAGTAAACTGCTTTTGGTGTATTTGAATGTGGAATTGGGATGGGCATGGGTTCTGTTGTAATAATAGTGTCCCTCACGGTATAGGTCGAAGGGCATCTTGTCGGCCATTTCATCCGTGATAGGAGTATCGCCAATATATAGCACCTTGCCTTCTTTTACCTCTAGAGCACGTGCCTCAGAAGCTTCGTTCAGTCTTTGTTGGATGGTAGATACAGCTGAGTTCATGTAACCGTTTTTTCTGACAACACCCGAATTGAACATACTCAAGGTTGCCACTACATTGAATCTCTTATCGGTTTGAGCCGCTTTGAGTGCATAACCTCCGCCTCCGCAAATTCCAAGCAATCCAAGTTGGTTTGCATCTACTCCCGCATACTGTGTTATGTAATCAGCCATGCCACGGATGTCTTCAGTCCTGTTTTCGGGTTTGTCTACATTGCGGGGAGTTCCTCCGCTTGCGCCCTGGTAAGAGGCATCGGCTGCAATCGTGATATAGCCTGATTCAGCCATGCGTTGTGCATAGAGACCTGCAACCTGTTCTTTGACACCTCCATTAGGATGTGCAACCACCAAAGCAGGATATTTTTTAGCCGGATCAAAATTGGCAGGTGTATATATGTTGGCGGCAATATCAATGCCATTTAATTTATAGGTAATGGGGTGGATGTTTACTTTACCCGGTGTGTTTTCCGTAATAGCGTTCTGGTAAACCAATCCAAATGGATTTACTTTTTTGTTTTGTGCTAAGAGTGTTTCACTTGTTGTCATGGCTAAAAAAAGTATTAAAATGTTTCTACTGATTTTTTTCATGATGAGATTCAATTTTCCTTTTGATGAAGAATTAATGTGATTAGTCCAGTCCTTTCTTTTTCAACCAGGCATGCATCAGTTCAGCAATTTCAATGTTGTTTAAATCTGAAAACGGAAAGTGTGTATTCCCTTTGATGCCTATCTCTGGACGGTGAACCACCGTTACATCACCACCATACTTGTTGACACAGTTCCTCCACAATCTTGCCATCTCCAATCTTGCTCGCCATCCATCCTGACCCGGATTGGGATTGGGTTCTTTGGGAATGAAATCACCATAATAAATGATGATGGGGATTTTAGTAAGTTTTAAAAATTCATCCTTTGGAATGCCCAAGGCTTCCAAAGTACCTCCGGAGCTGGGAATTGGTGCGGGAGCCTCTCCCTGTGGAAAAACAAATCCACTTCCGGGTTCATAGGAAACGATGGCCTTGACCTTGTTGTTTTTAATAGCCGTTTGCCAACCCATTCCTCCGGAATGTGAGTGGGTCACCAAAATCGCTTGCCCGATTTGATCAAATAGTGATGAA
>JBEDAP010000098.1:0-11165 GCA_041177705.1 Bacteroidota bacterium | reverse complement strand
GGGAACACCGCAATCCATGCAGCGCGCTGCCTGTTTATTTAATTCAACAGAATCATACGGCTGAACAAATTCATTGAAATTTTTGATTCGTTCTGCAGGACTGATTTTTTGAGGTGCAGTTCTTGTAAATTCTTTAAATCCAGTAGGCTTACCCATAATTCAATATGATTATACTGCTGCTTTTACACCAGCCGTTTTTTGTTGTAAAACTTTTTTATAATCTCTTGGAAACACTTTCACAAAATGATGCTTTTGATTTTCCCAATCGCTTGCAATGAACTTGGCGACTGGACTACCCGTATAGTTTTGATGTTGTGAAATCATTTTTTTTAGAACCTCTTCGTCTTCTTTACTCAAGGGATCCAAATCAACCATCTCAGGGTTGCACTTATCAGGGAACTCGCCTTTTACGTCGTATACATATGCGATACCACCGCTCATACCGGCTGCAAAATTTCTTCCGGTGGCTCCAAGCACCACAACAGTACCTCCCGTCATGTATTCGCATCCGTGATCGCCCACACCCTCTACCACCGCAGTAGCTCCTGAATTTCTCACTGCAAAACGCTCTCCTGCCTTACCTCGTATAAATGCTAGACCGGATGTTGCACCATAAAAAGCAACGTTACCAATGATGATATTTTCTTCTGCAACGAATTGAGCTTGCTTCGAAGGGTAGACGATCATTTTTGCTCCACTCAATCCCTTACCAAAATAGTCATTTGCATCGCCTTCCAACTCAAGGGTAATTCCTTTTGTATTGAATGCACCAAAACTTTGTCCTGCAGTTCCTTGGAGTTTGAGGTGAATGGTGTCTTCTTTTAAGCCTTGTGGACCATAGCGCTTTGTAATTTCATTGCTAAGCATGGTGCCGGTTGTTCTATCGGTATTGCAAATTGGAAAACGCAATTCAACTTTCTCCTGGGATTCCAATGCTTTGGAAGAACCCTCCATCAGTTTCCAATCCAATACCGAAGCTATACCATGATCTTGCTCTTCTTGTTTATACAAGCCTGTATATGGGTCTGCTGGTTCTTTGTATAAAATTGGATTCAAATTGAGTTTGCTGAATTTCCAATGAGTAATTCCTTCTCTAATTTTTAGTGCATCCGATTGTCCCACCATCTCCTCAACGGTTCGATATCCCATCTCTGCCATGATCTCTCTAAACTCGCGTGTCAGAAATTGGATGAAATTGACAACATATTCAGCTGCACCATTGAACCTTTTGCGTAACTCAGGGTCTTGAGTTGCCACTCCAACAGGACATGTATTTAAATGACACTTGCGCATCATAATGCATCCCTCAACTACCAATGCAGCTGTAGCAACTCCCCATTCTTCAGCGCCCAATAGCGTTGCAAGTGCAATATCTCTTCCGGTTTTTAATTGACCGTCAGCTTGTACTACAACGCGACTCCTCAATTTGTTTTTTACAAGTGTTTGATGCGCTTCTGCTAGTCCCAATTCCCAAGGCAAACCGGCATGACGAATCGAGCTGATCGGTGAAGCACCTGTTCCTCCATCGTGACCGGAAATTAAAATAACATCAGCCTTAGCTTTGGCTACTCCAGCTGCAATAGTTCCTACGCCTGCTTTGGAAACCAGTTTTACACTGATTCTTGCTTTGCGATTTGCATTTTTTAAGTCGAATATCAATTGAGCCAAATCTTCAATGGAATAAATATCGTGGTGGGGTGGAGGTGAGATCAATCCAACGCCAGGGGTTGAATGACGAACCTTTCCAATCCATTCATCCACTTTGTGACCAGGAAGCTGTCCACCTTCACCTGGTTTCGCACCCTGCGCCATTTTGATTTGCAACTCATCCGCTTCGGTTAAATATTGGCTGGTAACTCCAAATCGTGCTGATGCAACTTGTTTGATGGAAGAACGCATCGAATCACCATTGGCCAGAGGTTCGTAGCGAATTTCATCTTCACCACCTTCCCCTGTATTGCTTTTTGCGCCTAAGCGGTTCATGGCAATGGCTAACGTAGTATGTGCCTCCCAGGAAATACTACCAAACGACATGGCTCCTGTTGCAAAACGTTTGTAAATACTTTCAGCAGGCTCTACCTCATCAATGGAAATGGGTGTTCTATTGGGTGCAAACTCAAACAAACTTCGAAGCGTACAGGCCTTTTCACTTTGGTCGTTTACCAACCGAGAATATTTTTTAAACGTAGTATAATCTCCAATACGTGTAGAGTGCTGAAGGAGATGGATTGTCTGTGGATTGAAAAGATGAAATTCACCTTTTCTTTTCCATTGGAAAATGCCTCCTACAGGCAAGCGATCAACTGGAATTGATTTTCTGCTGAATGCTAGTTTGTGTTTGGCCAAAGCTTCTCTTGCGATTTCATCCAATCCCATTCCCTCAATACGTGAAACAGCACCTGTAAAATATTTGTCAACTACATCACCATTTAATCCAATAATCTCAAAAATTTGAGCTCCTTGATACGATTGGAGTGTTGATATTCCCATTTTGGAAAACACCTTGAGCAATCCATCGTTGATCGCTTTGATATAATTCTTCTTCAGTTTTTCTGGATCCAAATCGGTATCCATTTTTCCTGTCAAACGCATGTCTCGTATACTGGATAAAGCTAAATACGGATTGATAGCCGTTGCTCCAAATCCAATAAGACATGCAAAATGATGAACTTCCCAAACATCTCCTGCTTCTACAATGATTCCTACTTTCCCTCTATATCCTTTTCGAATCAAATGATGATGAATGGCAGCCGTGGATAAAAGCGAAGGAATTGGTGCGTGATCAGAATCAATGGCACGGTCTTGCAATATCAATACTTCAAAACCATCTTCCACTGCGTCTACAGCATACCTGCAAATTCGATCCAGTGCTTTTTTAAGGGATCCCGGTTGTCCGTCGGCTCGGAAATAACACTGCAATGTTTTAGCCTGAAAAATTCCAGTATCTATACTCCTGATTTTTTCAAGATCCTTATTGGTTAAAACGGGATGTTTAAGTGCAACGGTATGACAGCTGATTGGATCTTCAATCAACATGTTTCCATTGTTTCCAACGAATGTAGCCAGAGACATCACCAATCGTTCGCGAATAGGATCGATGGGTGGATTGGTAACTTGTGCAAACAACTGCTTGAAATAGCTGCTCAGATGTTGTGGTTGATCACTTAAAACAGCCAAGGGGATATCAGTGCCCATTGATCCTACAGGTTCCTTGCCTTCTAAAGCCATGGGAGCAATGATATTTTCTAAATCTTCAGAACTGTATCCAAAAGCTTTCTGGTATTTGAAAACCTGATCGTGTTCTAAATGCGTAAACATTACGCGAGGCTCAGGCAATTCATTCAACCTGATTTTATATTTATTCAACCACTCGCTATATGGCTTCTGCGAACAAATTTTGGATTTCACTTCCTCATCGCTGATAATGCGACCTTCTTCCATGTCTACAATAAACATCTTTCCCGGTTGCAGCCTACCTTTTTCAATAATCAAAGCAGGGTCAACAGGCAGAGCTCCCGTTTCAGATGCCATGATTACGCGATCATCAGAGGTAACACAATATCGAGATGGACGTAAGCCATTTCGATCAAGCGTAGCTCCAATCATACGACCATCTGTAAATGAAATAGAAGCCGGACCATCCCAGGGCTCCATAATAGAAGCATGAAACTCATAAAAAGCTTTTTTTACTGGATCCATGCTATCGTCTCCATCCCAAGCCTCTGGAATCAACATCATCATCACATGTGGAAGAGATCTTCCAGTCATGGTTAGCAACTCAATCATGTTATCCAAACTCGCAGAGTCGCTTTGACTTCCAGGAATAAGCGGCAACAACATATCCATTTCTTCTTTGGTGAAGAAAGGGGAGGTGTAGCCTTTTTCGTTGGTTTTAATCCAGTTTAAGTTTCCTTGAAGGGTATTGATTTCTCCATTGTGGGCAATGTATCTAAAGGGTTGGGCAAGTTTCCAGGATGGAAATGTATTGGTAGCAAAACGTGAGTGTACTAGGCCCAACGCGCTGACAACTTTCTTGTTACTTAAATCCGGGTAGTAACTCCGAACTTGATGGCTTGTAAGTTGTCCTTTGTAAATGATGATTTTATAGGATAAAGAAGCAATGTAAAACCCGATTGGATCTTTTTTAGTGGTGTTGTTGATAAGGTGGCTCGAATAATTTCTGAGTACAAAAAGCTTTCTCTCAAATGCCAGAGGATCTGTAATGTGATCCGGACAAGCAATAAAAACTTGCTCAATTTCTGGTTCAACTGACCTTGCCGTAAAGCCTATATCTGAAGGATTTACGGGAACTTTTCTCCAAGTTAAAATTTCCAATCCCAACTCTTCAGCTGCTCTTGAAAAATGATCTCGGCACTCTTCACGAAGTCGAACTTCTTTTGGGAAAAAGACCATGCCTACACCATATCGACCAAAAGAAGGAAGATGAACTCCTGCTTTCAGACATTCGTCAAAAAAGAAAGCATGTGGAATCTGAATCAAGATTCCCGCTCCATCTCCGGTATTGCTTTCGCATCCACAAGCACCTCGGTGCTCCATGTTTTCCAAAACGGTTAATGCATCACCAATGACTTGGTGACTTTTATTGCCCTTGATATTTGCAACAAAGCCAATTCCACAGGCATCGCGTTCAAATTCCTCTCTGTATAATCCAAGATTTCTTGCCATACAAGCAAATTTTAAATAATATCTAATAAACTGACCGTATTGATTAAATTAATTCAATACAGTGGCAAGCATTCGTTTAAATTTACGGAACACAGACCATTTTTTCAATAAAAATGGGAAAATCGACCAAAAAAATTATCAACGGTTTATCTACTCTTGGTAGCTGCTCACCGGTTCGCAGGTGCAGACAAGATTTCTGTCGCCATAGGTATTGTTTACTCTCGCTATGCTTGGCCAGAATTTATTTTCTTTTAAACGACTTACTGGAAAAGCAGCTTTTTCTCGGGAATAAGGCCTGTCCCAATTATCGCTGCAAACATTAGCTTGAGTATGGGGTGCTCTTTTGAGAACATTGTCTTTTCGATCAGCCTCTCCAGATTCGATTTCTCTGATTTCATTTCGAATCGAAATCATGGCATCGCAAAAACGATCCAACTCCGCCATATCCTCGCTTTCAGTTGGCTCGATCATAATGGTTCCTGGTACAGGAAAGCTCAATGTCGGAGCATGAAAACCATAATCCATCAAGCGTTTGGCAAGATCTTCTGCTTCAATATCGGCTGATTTTTTAAACGGTCTTAGATCTACGATGAATTCATGTGCACAAGTACCCTGTGTTCCCAAATACAAAATATCATAATGGTCTTTGAGGCGTGCCTTCATGTAGTTGGCATTCAGGATCGCATATTCTGTTGCCAATTTCAGGCCATCAAAACCCAACATTCTGATGTACCCGTAACTAATCAACAAAATACTAGCGCTTCCAAACGGAGCAGCACTGACAGCGGTATTTCCAGCTGCAGTTAATCCGTTTTCATTGCTAAAGCTGTGCCCGGGTAAAAATGGTTCTAGGTGCTTTTTGACACAGATGGGGCCCATACCCGGACCACCACCTCCGTGAGGAATGGCAAATGTTTTGTGCAGATTCAAGTGGCAAACATCGGCGCCAATCAAACCAGGAGATGTCAAACCAACCTGTGCATTCATATTTGCACCATCCATGTAGACCTGTCCACCGTGTTCATGTACAATGGATGTAATATCCTTTACAGTTTCCTCATATACCCCGTAGGTACTTGGGTACGTTATCATAATACCAGCAAGGTTGTTGCTGTTTTGAATTGCTTTTTCTCGCAGGTCTTCTAAATCCACGTATCCATTTTCCATGGCTTTTACTACCACAACCTTCATTCCTGCCATTACCGCTGAAGCTGGATTAGTTCCATGTGCAGAGATCGGTATCAGCATGACATTGCGGTGATGATCTCCACGTGACAAGTGATAGCCTCTTATTGCCAACAAGCCGGCATACTCTCCCTGCGCACCGCTATTGGGTTGTAAGCTGCAAGCATCGAAACCGGTAACCTCACAGAGGTATTGAGAAAGTTCATTTAAAATTTGTTGATATCCCTTGGTTTGACTGGAAGGAGCAAACGGGTGGATTTGATTCCAACTCGACCAACTGAGTGGCATCATTTCAGTTGCAGCATTCAACTTCATGGTACAGCTTCCCAAAGAAATCATTGATGTATTCAACGAAAGGTCTTTGTTTTCCAGTGATTTGATGTATCGCATCATCTTGCTCTCGCTGTGGTTGCTATTGAAAACAGGGTGCAACAGGAAAGAAGATGTTCTTGTCAATGAAGTTGGAATATTCTGCAAGTAATCCTCTTCGGAAATGGTGAATGAAGCGGGTTCAGCGGAATCAAAGCAGGACAGCATATCCAATACAGCTGCTGAAGTAGTAGTTTCATCAAAGCTGATACCTATGCATTCCGAATCAATCAAACGTAAGTTGATATTTCTAGATGCTGCCAACTGCACAATCTCTTTAGCTTTTGGTGTTCGAATCGCCAGGGTATCAAAAAAGTTTTTGGATACCAACGTGAATCCTTTTTCCTCTAGAGATTTAGCAGCAGAGATTGCATATTGTGAAACACGAGTAGCGATTTTTTTCAAACCTGTAGGACCGTGATAGACAGCATACATGGCAGCCATATTGGCTAATAAAGCTTGTGCTGTGCAAATGTTAGACGTAGCTTTTTCACGCTTGATGTGCTGTTCTCTGGTTTGCAGCGCCATTCTCAATGCACGGTTGCCATCTGCATCAATGCTGATCCCTATGATTCTTCCGGGTATGTTACGTTTGAATTCATCTTTGGTAGCAAAAAATGCTGCATGGGGCCCACCGTATCCCATCGGAACACCAAAGCGTTGTGCCGAACCGCAAGCAGCATCAGCGCCCAGCTCGCCTGGAGGTGTGATGAGCGTAAGAGCGAGCAAATCGGTTGTCATTACTACATATCCACCAACCGCATGTACTTTTTCTATAAATGCCCTATGATCTTCTAGCATGCCTAAATTGTTGGGATATTGAACCAATGCTCCAAAATAGGTTGAATCCAGCACCGCATCTTTTGCTGACCCGATTTGAATTTCAATACCTATTGGTTTAGCCCTCGTGATTAAAAGATCAATGGTTTGCGGGAAGCTATTTTCATCAACAAAAAATTTCGGTCGTTCAATATGGTCTTGTTTGTTGAGTGCATTGAAAAACATGGTCATGGCTTCAGCAGCAGCTGTAGCTTCATCCAACAGAGATGCATTTGCAATGGGGAGTGCAGTTAAATCACTGACCATGGTTTGGAAATTCAACAAACTCTCCAATCTGCCTTGTGCGATTTCTGCTTGATAGGGGGTATACTGTGTATACCATCCTGGATTTTCAAAAATATTTCTAAGAATGACACTAGGTGTATGTGTTCCGTAATATCCTTGACCTAGAAAATTTTTAGCAACAATATTCTTTTCTCCCACTTCTTTGATGTGTTCCAAATAGGCCGCTTCACTCATGGCAGATGGAATATGCAGCGGGGTAGAGTTTTTGATGTTGGGCGGTACAGTCTTGTCGACAAGTACTTGCAGATTTTTTTCACCAATTGCACTCAACATGATTTCCAATTCAGATGCGGAAGGTCCAATGTGTCTGGATTTGAATTCATTTGCCTGCTGCTCAATAAGATTCATGGGATTGTGTTTTTTAGCCTATCGTAAAAATTCAATGTGCAAAGTTAAATAGACTATCAGTCTATTGATTCATTTTGTGCACTTTAAAACGCAAATGTGGATTAATTGGTGAAACAGAGTATAAATCAATGATTTGAATGTAGTTTTGGGTATGGCTGAACAGATCCTCCAGAACTGGGAAAAAAAGGCCAAGGAACGGGCTAAAACCTACAAGGCTTTTTTTAAAAATGCATCGCCCAAAAAAATGCTAAAGCTACTTCCGGAGCTTCATGAGGAGGCATTTGCGGCTGTTGATTGCCTGTCTTGCGCCCAATGTTGTAAAAACTATTCTCCGCGCTTCAAAACACCTGATATCAAGAGGATTAGTAAGTCGCTTGGCATGAAAGAAGGGGCCTTTATCGATACCTATTTAAACATAGACGAAGAAGGTGATTATGTTTTGAAATCAACTCCTTGTACTTTTCTTTCAGCGGATAATACCTGCAGTATTTACGAGGTGAGACCATCGGATTGTCACAGGTTTCCGTATACCGACGAAGATGTATTTTTCAAAAGGCCATCTATCACATTGAAAAATATTTCTTTTTGTCCGGCCGCCTATTATGTAGTGGAAAAGCTCATCGAAAAAACGACGTAATCAATATTGTATTGTTCTGATTTTTGGAAATTTAAACCAGGCATATCCGGTAATTCCCATCGTCATTAGGCTACCAAAAACCACCGAGGGAATTACTCCCATAAGCTTTGAGGCAAAACCACTTTCGAATGCGCCGAGTTCATTCGAAGAAATGATAAATATGCTGTTCAATGCCGACACTCTTCCCTTCATCTCTTCCGGAGTTTTCAGTTGCAGAATCGTCGACCGAACAATGATGCTTATCCCATCAAGCAATCCAGACATCAGCAGCGCCGTAAATGAAAGCCAGAAATAAGTAGATAATCCAAAAACCAGTATACTAAGGCCAAAACCTGCAACACAGAGCAGCATGATTTTACCCTGATTCCTTTTCAGGGGTATGAAGTTGATTACCAGCATCACCAAAATAGCACCGATGCCTGGGGCGGATCTCAAGATTCCCAATCCTTCAGCTCCTGTTTTTAAAATGACTTCGGAAAAATAGGGGAGCAATGCCGTAGCACCGCCAAACAAAACCGCAAAGAGATCCAAACTCATAACACCTAAGATTTCTTTGGTGTTCCAAACAAATTTCATTCCTTCTTGAATGCTTTTGAGCATAGGCTCCTTTTTGATGGTCTGTGCAGGTGGTTTAGGCTTTAAGAGAAAAAGTACGGCCACAGAAAGGACCATCATGAGGGTCATGAGCTCAAATGTGAAGGTTATTCCTTTTTCTCCATATAAAATTCCGCCGATAGCAGGACCTAGAACACCGGCTACCTGCCACGAACTGCTATGCCAGCTGATTGCATTGGGAAGTTGATCTCTTGGAACCAGCATGCCCACCAAAGCAAAGGAGGTAGGTCCGCTAAATGCCCTGGCTATTCCGGTTGAAAATGCAATCAAATAAATACAGATTAGTATCGTAGATGAGCTAAAACGCTGTTGTGCATAATCACTCGTAATGAGGGCAAATAAAATAGTGAGAACCAAGTTGCCTGCAATACTTATATGTAATAACTTCTTTTTGTCTGTTCGATCGATGATATAACCAGAGTATATGGCCATAATCACCGCTGGAACAAATTCAACCAGACCAATCAGGCCAATGCTAAATGGATCTTTTGTGATTCTGAAAACCTCCCAACTAATCAGTGTGGCCTGCATGGTAAGGACCATGATAAATAAAAATCTCGCCAGTATATAGGATCTGAATTCAGTATATTGAAGTGCTGCAAAACTTTTATGCTGGAAAAAGCGAAACATGCAGCAAGTTACATCGATTCCCGCGAACCATCAGGGTAGTGTGATATAGTGTTGCCCCATCTCGTGATCACGATTCAATGCATCCAAAATCACTTCAATATGTTTGTCGTTGCCAAGGAAATCTGCATTACTTGCGTCTACAAACAATGTTTTGATGTTGTGTTGCTTGATGTAGTGTGTATAGGTCTGTTGGATGTTGAAAAGATAATCGTTTTGAATATTTTGTTCGTACGGTCGATTTCGCTTCCGTATGTTTTCCTGCAAACGTTGCACAGGGGCATGGAGGTAGATGAGAATATCGGGTTGTACCAGTTGCTGTTGAATGATGTCAAATAAACCTTGATAAAGCCTAAACTCATCCTCTGGCAAATTAACCTTGGCAAACAATAGGCATTTGGTAAATAGGTAATCGGAGATGGTTACACTTTGAAATAAATCTTGTTGATTTACCAGGTCTTTTTGTTGTTTATAGCGTTCGGCCATGAAGAATAATTCAACAGGGAACGCATATTGACTGGGATTTTCATAGAACTTAGAAAGGAATGGGTTTTCTGCAAACTGCTCCAATATCAATCTTGCATTTAATTCCTTGGCTAGTAAATGCGCCAATGTTGTTTTGCCTGCTCCTATATTTCCTTCAATGGTTATGAACCGGTAATTCATTCTTTCAAACTTAATAAAGGCTTCTTTTGTAGCTATACTTTCTTATGCACAATCTGGGGGCAATTTATCAACCGATAAACTGTCTTTGCATTGATCAAGCATTTCTTTGATCGTTAAGTTGCGAATTGGGTCTATCCATTCTGGATATAGCTCAGCCAAAGGTGTTAGTACAAATCTTCTTTCAGCAATTCTAGGATGTGGAATTTCAAGTTGCTCTTCCTGAATAATTGTATCGCCGAAATATAAAATATCGATATCAATGATTCGAGGTCCGTTTTTCTCCATTCGCTTTCTTCCCATCTGTTCTTCGATAGATAAGATTTCGGACATCACTTCCTTGGGGCTCAAGTTCGTTTGAACGCCAAGTACTTGGTTGTAAAAAGGAGGTTGTTCTTGAATGCCCCAGGGTGCAGTTTCATAGATGTGAGAGCGCAATTCTATGACTCCAATCCTTTTTTTGATTTCTTGAATAGCTTCGTTTAAGTAAAGGAGTCGATTTCCTTGATTGCCACCTATCAGAAGAATTACATCATTCATAAATCTATATCCCCAAGGTGTGTAAAGTTCTTTAATTTCGCCTTCTAAATGCTAAGCTTTGAAAAGTTTTTTTAAATACTTCTTTGCCTCCTTTCTGTCGCTTGTTTTATTCTTTGGATTTGCTCTTTTACTTCTTTTTGGGCTAATCTCTGTTCTTACTTCGGAAGAAAAGGTAGAAGTATCGCCTAAATCGGTTTTAGTGGTTAATCTGGGAAATCCCATTCCTGAGTTAGCGATCGAAAATCCTATTGATGAATTGGCAGGTGAAGAAACCAAAACATCTCTATATAAAATACTAAGGCTCATTGAGCACGCCTCCACCGATTCACTGGTGAATGGGATTTATTTGATTTCAAAAGACAATCCAAAC
>JBEDAP010000097.1:0-3774 GCA_041177705.1 Bacteroidota bacterium | reverse complement strand
GTATTTGTAAGGGAAGATATCTCCTCTTTAAATTCAGGTGCATTCAATGATGTTGGGCGATTGGCAATTGGACTGGCTTTTAAAACAAAGGGGAATTGATTTATTTTTTTTAGAGCTTCTGAATCCGTTGTCTCTATCAGCACTTGATTCAACCATTTTGAGGCATTGAGTACTTTTAGTTTTCCGGAAGCCTGAATGCTATCGATGTATTTTTGCGATACGGGTAAGTCAGTACTGTCTATGAGTATGTTGTATTTCTTTTTTCGTTCTATGCTGATAGGCGATAAATAGGTGCTTGGGTTTGATAAAGTATGCTGCGATCCCAATTTATCCCTTAATTGAATGATATATTTGGACTGTTGGGCATGCAATTGGCTTACCTGAAGAGCGATGCAAGTAATTAATGCTGTAAATTTTAGGTTACGCATGTTTTAGTTTCCGCTTAAATAAGTAAGCTTGATTCCATAGCTATTGGATTCATAATATCCGCTATTTGAGCTACCGTTGGGAGGCTGCCATGCTTCATGTAGAAATTCTTTAAAGACAAGTCCCTTGCTTTTGGCAAAAACTTCTTTGCCGTAATTGATTTCAAAATAGAAGTTTTTATTTGAGGGACTGCCCAGCGTGTCGTTTCGTTGATTTACCGTAAATGTTTCTTTGAAAACGATGTTGTTTACAGTAATTGATTTTCGCACTTGTTCGTATACGTAATTCCAGTCTTGCAGGTATTGAATTTCAGGTAGACCAAGGGTGTTGATGAAGGTATGAGCATTCCAGCCGAATCCATTTTTAATGGGTTCCAACAGGCGAATGTATCGTTGATTGTCTTGTATCAATTCCAATCGTTGCTTCGTACTATCGTAGGTTACAAGAAAAGAAGTTAAATCCAACCAGCGCGTGGTATCTATTTTGCTTCGAACCAATCTTTTGATTTTATAAGATGGCCTGCCTAGGTTGTCGGTAATTAATGAATCAATTCGATCTTGTATGAAATAGGTTCTAACTTCTTTTTTGGTTCCTAAGTTGGTATAGACGGTTGAGTCAAGTCGAAATACAGTGTATTTCCCAACTTGAAGAGGGTAGTAGTCAACGATTCTTTCCGTTCGCAACTCTTGAGATTCTTTTTTACAGGAGTAAAAAATCACTAGAACAATCGGAAATATCCATTTGATCCATTTCATTTCAGTTCTCTTTGGATGATACCACCTCCCAAAACATCGTTTCCTTCGTAAAATACAGCAGACTGGCCTGGGGCAATACCTTTGGCATCCTCATAAAAATGAACGTTGATACCACCATCATTGTTGTGCAATGTGGCTTCGCTTCCAGCATCTTTGTATCTAATTTTAACAATCGCCTCCATGCCCTCTGAAATTTGACTGTATTTGACCAGATTGATTTTATCCACTCGCATCTCTTTTCGAAGCAAATCTTCTTCATCGCCCAAAACCACAATATTATTTTGTGGATCGATGGAAGTAACAAAAACAGGCTTGCCCAATGCGATATCCAATCCTTTTCTTTGTCCGATGGTATAAAATGGATAGCCTTTATGCTTCCCTAAAATTTTACCTGTTTTGTCTACAAAGCTTCCTCCGTTGACTTCTGTTTCAAGATTGGCGACATTTCTTTTTAGAAATCCTCGGTAGTCGTTGTCGGGTACAAAGCATATTTCGTAGCTCTCGCTTTTTTTGGCTAATTCTGGATAACCAAAATCTGCAGCCATTTGTCTGATCTGTGATTTTCTATATGTTCCTAAAGGAAGTATCGTTCTTTCCAAGAGATCCTGCTGCAAACCCCAGAGTACATAGCTCTGGTCTTTTGTTTCATCCAGGCCTTTGCTGATTACGTATCGACTGTTTTCATTTCTTACGTTGGCATAGTGCCCGGTAGCGATAAAGTCGCAACCCATGGCATTTGCTCTTTTAAGCAATGCCCTCCATTTGATATGCGTATTGCACATGACGCAGGGGTTTGGGGTACGACCTGCCATATATTCTTCGATGAAGTTTTCTACAACGAATCCTCCAAATTCCTCACGGATATCCAAAATATAGTGAGGAAATCCATGATGAACTGCAGCAGCACGGGCATCGTTAAACGAATCGATGTTGCAGCATCCCGTCTCTTTTTTACCACCTCCGGAAGTTGCATAGTCCCATGTTTTCATGGTAATCCCCACCACCTCGTATCCTTCCTGATGAAGCATCAAGGCAACGACTGTGCTATCAATTCCACCGCTCATGGCGACCAATACCTTACCGTGTCGACTCATACGGATGCAAATTTAAGACTAATTATGCCCGTCTATTCTTTGGTTGCTAAATTTGGCTAAACAACAAGAATTACAAATCAATCAGGTTGTTCTTAACGGCGTAGAATACCAAGCCTGCAGTGTTTTTCAGTCCGAACCGCTCCATGAGTCGGTCTTTAATGGATTCTACTGTTCTGGGTGAAAGGTCCATTTTTTGGGCTATTTCAGATGCGGTAAATTCCATGCAGAGGAGTTGAACTACTTCTTTCTCTCTATCGGATAAAACATTTTCATTGTTCAGGGAGGGAATGGCTTTCGAACGGGTTGCCGATTTTTTAAGCAGTACCCGGTTTACGAAATTATTCAGGTAATAGCCTCTGGCCATCACTTCCATGATGGCCTTCTTGATTTCAGCTGGTTCTGAGTTCTTCAGGAGGTACCCGTTGGCTCCATTTTCCATAAGATGCGATACAAAACGTTCGTCTTCGAACATCGTTAAAATCAGAATTTTTACATCGGGGTATCGTTTGCTTACCTCTTTCGTGGTTTCAATGCCGTCTTTCGTCGGCATCCTTAGGTCTAATAGTACTACATCCGGTTGTTCATTTTCCAGCATCGACAAAAGTTCTTCGCCGTTTTCTGCCTCAAATACAAAGGAGAGGTTGGTGTATTGACGCAACGACAGAATCACTCCCTTACGGAAGATTTTATGGTCATCGGCAATACCAATTTTGATGATATTCACCCTGCAAAGATAAGGATCAATTATTCAGATCTTTCTGAAGAGGCATTTCTATGGTAACCTTATAGAAAGTTTGGGAGGAATCTCTTTCGAAATAGATAGTTCCATTGAGCACTTTCATTCTGCTATGGATGTTTTTTAACCCCAAGCCTACAGAGCTTTTATTCATTTTTTCAAAATCAGCCTGGGTTATTCCTTTTCCGTCGTGATGCAGCCTCACAAAGAAACTTCCGTTGCTGATATTTTGTGTAAGGTGAATGAAGCTAGCATTGCTATGCTTTAGGATGTTATTTACCAATTCCTGAGCTACCCGGAAGATTAGCAATTCAATTTGAGGAAGCAGGCGTTCTCTGTAATCGTGGAATTTGCTGCTTGCATTGATGGCTCCGGACCCACTGATTTTTTGAAACAGGTCGTTGACAGCCGATTCTAAACCAAAATTTTTGAGGGTAGGAGGCATCAAGCTGTGTGAGATATTACGAATGAGCTGGATGGTATCGTCAATAATTTGCTTAGCGTTGTAAATGCTTTGCAATTGAGTAGATATGTCTTGATTTACAAGATTGTCATTTAAATAAAGGCGGGCTGTAGCCAATAAGGGACCAGCATCGTCATGAAGGTCAGCCGCGATACGCTGACGCTCTTCTTCTTGCCATCGGATACTGGCGTTGAGTAGAATCTGTTGTTGTTCTTCCTCCATGCGCTGCAACTGTTGCTGATACTTGATAACTCTTCTTTGATGAAATACAATGAAAGCAATCAGCCCTATGGCCAACAC
>JBEDAP010000096.1:0-6339 GCA_041177705.1 Bacteroidota bacterium | reverse complement strand
TTTATTCAAGCTGATGACTACAAATTTCCTTTCTTCAATTCTTCTGCAGCATGATTAGCTGCTCTTGCAGTCATAGCCATGAATGTCAATGACGGATTTTGTGTACTGGTTGAAACCATACAGGCTCCATCGGTTACAAAAACATTCTTGCAGTGATGGAATGCATTCCACTTATCCAACAACGAAGTTTTTGGATCGTTGCCCATCCTTACTCCACCCATTTCATGGATGTCGAGTCCGGGTGCTTGTTTGCTATCACGCTGCTTGATGTTTGTGCACCCCGCTTTCTCCAACATCTCTGTACCTACCATGAGAAAATCATTGAGTGATTTTACGTCATTCTCATCGTAGTCGATCGAAAACGAGAGCTGTGGTATCCCCCACTTGTCTTTTTTGTCTTTGCTCAAGGAAACAAAATTGGTTTCCTTTGGAATTGTTTCGCCTTGCATCATCATGCTTACTCCCCATCCGGCTGGTTCCGTAGCCATTTCTTTCAATTCGGCACCAATTAAATCCGAAGTTCCTCTACCGCGACTAGCACCAAAGAACACCATGTATCCACGAAGGAAATCCGTTTCTTGCTTGTGCACATTTCGGAAGTTGGGCATCATTGGCTGTGTAGGTCTTCTACCATAATAGTATTTGTCTTCAGGACCGTCGTAACTGGCAGAGATAGTTCCCCTGTAATTATGAAAGGCAACGTATTTTCCAAGCAACCCATTGTCGTTACCGAAACCATTAGGGAAGCGAGATGAAGTAGAATTTAGTAAAATTAGATTGGTGTTTAAACAAGCGGCATTTACAAAAATGATTTTTGCAAAAAATTCAGTTGACTCTCCTGTTACAGAATCGATGACACGGACACCACTTGCTTTTTGCTGTTTATCATCATATATAAGTGAATGAACAACAGAATTTGGACGAAGTGTGAGGTTGCCTGTTTTTGCAGCCCATGGAAGTGTGGATGCGTTGGAGCTAAAATAACCACCAAATGGACAACCTCTTTCACACAGTGTTCTAGCCTGGCATTGTTGACGACCTTGATCAAGGTGAATTTGCCTAGGTTGAGTCAGATGAGCGCACCTACCTTGGACTACGTGTCGGTCTTTGAAATTGCTCATGATTTTTTTAGCGATGTCTTTTTCAACGCAATTCATTTCCCAGGCTGGGAGATAATCTCCATTGGGCAGTGTATCCAATTCGTCCTTGTTCCCAGAAATGCCTGCAAAATTTTCTACATGGGAATACCAGGGAG
The DNA here is from genome assembly GCA_041177705.1 of Bacteroidota bacterium. Lineage (GTDB taxonomy): Bacteria > Bacteroidota > Bacteroidia > Chitinophagales > Chitinophagaceae > Pollutibacter. The sequence continues at coordinate 5,084 of JBEDAP010000096.1, read as the reverse complement.
CTAAATCATCGTATCGTATAGGCCAATCAATGGCAAAGCCATCACGAGCGGGACCCTCAAAATCGTATTTACTCCAACGCTGTGTTTGTCGAGCCCACAAAAGCGACTTACCACCTACTTGATATCCACGAATCCAATCAAATGGTTTTTCTTGAACATAGGGATGATCATTGTCTTTGACAAAGAAGTGCTCGGTTGCTTCGCTGTAGGCATAGCATCTGGCAACAACAGGATTGTTCTTAAAATCTTCTTGGGTTTTACGCAAGCGATGATCAAATTCCCAGTTTGGGATTGTTGCTGTGGGATAGTCTTTTAGATGTACAACATCTTTTCCTCTTTCCAGGACTAGCGTTTTGAGTCCCTTTTCACAAAGTTCTTTTGCAGCCCATCCCCCGCTGATACCGGATCCAATTACAATCGCATCGTAGGTATGTTGTTCTTTCCCTTTTGCATTGATGTTGGCTTGAAGACTTTCGTTTGGCATTTTATAGAATTTATAGAGAGTACAAATTACAAATTCCTTGCCATACCTGATAATTGAATAAAAGATAAATAAATGCAGATTGAATTATGCTGAGGCGTTGAAAAAAATGATATACCGAAAGATTAGTTTTTTATAAAATTTTGTACCGTAATTATTTCGTCTCTGTTATTACGAAGAATAAACCTATAAATTCCTTTTCTCAAATTTACCAGGGGGATTGAAAAATTATCGGTTTTTGAATATGCCTTTCTTATAATTTTTCCAGCTTGATCTGCAATCTCAATCTGATATAAATTATAGTTCTGAGTAAAGTTAAGTTTTACTTGCAAGTGATCAGAGACGGGATTGGGATAAAGCAAAACGGCTGAATTCCCGATTTTCCCACTTTCAGAGATTCCAATCGCATTCTGCTTATTTAAACTACTTACAATTGCATAAAATTCATGTGCACCTCGATCAGAAACTCCATTGTAAAGTATATTATTCCAATAATCTCTCCCCCCATTGTTAAGTATAGTTCTACCTGAATTTATTGCAGGCGAAGCACTTTGGACCTGATAGCCATTAACTGTAGCTAATCCAATACTACCTGCTCCCGGGTTGAGAAATAGAGGATCCGAAATTATTTTATTGGGATCATAGGGCTCCGCAACGGTTGCATCACCTCCAGGGTGGTTCCCATAAAATATATTATGGGAGATGGTGCGATTTTGACCTGTTAGTTTAAATGAATAGTCTGCAGTTGAACTTAAATTATAAATGATATTATTGAAAAAATTATAGGTATGCTGCTTACTGCTCTCGTGAATTATGTTGGGAGATAAGCCTGCCCCGATGTAAAAAACATTGTTGTATATTTCGTTTCCTGCAGAAGGATAATTAAAAAATATCAAATCCCCCTTATCATTTTGACTAATATTATAGCGAACTGTACAACCTACATCCCCAGGATCGGGAACACCTGAAGTATTGTTGGCTGATCCCCGAGTATTACAGCCCCAATACAAACCTTCGGAATTATCATGGCTGTAACTGTATTGAAAAATTACACCTACACTTCCGTAATCAGCATCATATAGGCTCCCGTCAATATTGCCGGGATTTACATTTTGGGTTGTAGCTCGATTCAAATAACCTTCATTAAACTGAAATACAGTTCCTTTACATCTTGCAGTAAACATAGTATTACCAGTAGTTCCTAATGCCGTTTCATAACAAACATTTTTCTCGACAAGACCTGTTTCATCGGCCATTCGAATAATCATTGCATTTTTACCAATATGATGAATAACATTATTCCTGATAATTAGATTTGTATTGCGTCGGTCGAACCAGTTTTGGTATTCAGTCCGATCTGAAGATAAAGTAGAATACTGACCACCAGGATAATACACATTCCATTCGTTATCTATTGCAAAACCAATATTCTCACAGTAATAAATGGAACAACCTTCAATTAAGATATCATTAAACCTGGATTTAGAGGTAGTGGTTTCCAATGCACCCAATACCGTAAAAAATATGCCGCCTGTGCGCTTGGGGATAGCACCATTGACTGCTGTTTCTCCGCTCCCCAATTGACCTTTAACGTGATGAATATCAAGATTTTTAAGATAGATGTGATCTGCAGTACCAAACTTATCAATCACAACCATTACCCCCCTACGATCAGCTCCAAGAGGGTTAGGATTTAAAAAGAAATCGCTATTCAGGGGTCCATTGGGCGAATTGGTTATCTCTAAATTATTAATTTCAATGTATTCCTGATTGTATAAGTAAACAACACCTTGTCCGACTAAACCGTTTCCATGCAAAACAGGTTTTGATCCTACCCCGTATTTATCAATTATGATTGGAGTTGATGAAGTTCCAGAGCCCTTGAATTTCAGTTGTTGTCCTGTCCATATGCTCCCTGATTTCAAAAAAATCTTTGCTCCTACTGTTAGTGTTAAATTGTGAAGTTTAGTCAGGTTTTTCCATGGAGCATTTTCAGAAGTTCCGATATTATTGTCATTACCATTGACGGCATCAATATAAAAAGAATTTGATGGAGCAATTGTAGAAGATGTAGTGGACTGAGCCTCGTTAGAATATGTGGAAGCTCCAGCAGAATTATAGGCATAAATTCTATAAGTATATGTCGTAGAAGGTTGAAGACCTGAATGAGTGTAGGATTTAGTATCTGGACTTAAATTCGCAATTTCAGCAAAAGGAGCAGTACCGGTTTTGGATTCAACCTTAAAGCCTAGTTCATTGGTAGAATTATCATTCCAATTAAGATTGATCTGACTTGAAGAACTTGCAGAGGCGACTAGAGCATTGGGTGATGCTGGAGGAGAAACGGTTGTGGTAGAAACAAGAACCAGTTGAGGCTTGTTTGATGAGGCTTGCCGAGAATTAACAGTCATTGTACTTCCAGATGCGATGTCTTTGATAACAAGACTAAACTCGAGTTGCCCAGCATTTATTTTTGATTGGATCTGTGATGTTAGGTCCCATTCATGGTAAATTTTAGAACTTGAGATGGGCTTTCGCTGCAATTCAAGACCTTCCACTGGCCTGTTGTTCCAGGTTATACCGGTTTCGGTCCATGAATTTGACACATCATGGATAGCAACATTAGCAGATGAGCCTCCAGAAAAATACAAACGAAGCTTTGCAGATGTTATAGAGGAAATTCCCTGTCCAGATAAGTTAAATTTCAAATAAATCAATCGATAATTACCTGAGATAGTCGACTCCTTCACTTCCATAGTGGTGGTACTCCCATAATTTCTAGAAGCATAGGAGCCATTGCGCACATAAGAATCAGCAGTGGGATTATATGTTTGGCAGACTGCTGATGCTGAAATAGTTAATAAACAAAAGAGTAGGATATATCCTTTCATAATTCATTTAATTGATAGTAGAGGAAATCAAAGGATATTTAAATACAGCGAGTCAAAAACCCCAACTTGTAAACTGGCTGCTCATTGACTTATAAAAATAGGAAGGATATTTAGTAAATAAAAGTAAACACAAGACTTTTTAGTAAAACTAAAAAATGATATCCTTGGAATAAATGTTTATGGTTTTGAAATGGGATTGGACTTTAACTTGTAATCCTGTAATTGTTTTCGCATGGATTCCATGAAACTATATTCAGGATCTTTTTTACCTGTAAAATAATTTTCACCTCTTTTCCGATAAATAAGCCCTAAATATGGAATATTTAGAATACTCGATCAGTAAAAATTCTTTCTCTGAATAATAAATGAGAAAATAGTAATATTACTTAAACGGATTACTAAACCTTACATCCTGTGCGATGCTGTTGTCGGTCAGGGTTTTCAAAAAAGCAACCAATGCGGATTTATCTTCTGCCGATAAATTAAGCAAACGAGGCTCGCCTGTTGGTAATTGAATGGCATTGGAAAGTGTGGGACTGGCCTTAACACCACTGTTGTAATGCTCAACCACCTGTTCCAAGGTTGAAAAACGTCCATCGTGCATGTAGGGAGCGGTGAGTTCGATGTTTCGAAGAGAACCCACTTTGAATAAACCACGCAGTCCATTTTGACCCGTTATCCCTCCAACACCTTGATCGGTAATAGTAGCATCCAGCCCATTGTTGCGAGGACCCGGTGCAGTAAACGTGGTAGTTCCATGACAGCCAGCGCATCCCCCTTCTGGACCAAAAAATATAGCCTTTCCTCTATTTTCCTGCATGCTATAATTCGTGAATTGTGCGTTCGCTAAAAACCCATTGGTGGGATTTGCTGCTTGTGGGCCTCCAATAGCTTGTAGGCCGGCATCGAATTTGGATTTATAGCTAACGATTGATCGGACAAACTGAGAAAGTGCCCGAGATACAAGTGATGCAGATATAGTTTTACTTCCAAACGCTTTTTCGAATAAGTAAGGGTAATGAGGTTGTGAACTTATTCGCTTTTCCAATTCTGCAATGGACATACCCATTTCAACTTTATCTTGTATAGGGATCAGCACTTGGTCTTCGAGGTTGGCAGCGCGTTCATCCCAAAAGAAACGGCGACCGAGATAGTAGTTGGCATTGATCAACTGCATGGAATGTCTGCCTGTTTTACCTCCTGCAAAACCTTCACTAAGCACTTTATCATCTGAAAACCCATTGGATGCTTTGTGGCAGCTTGCACAAGAAACGGTGTTATTGATGCTGAGATTCTTATCATAAAAAAGCACACGACCTAAAGTTGCTCCCCAATCGGTTACAGGATTTCCAGTTGATGTTACAATTTGATCGGTTACGGGAGGGGCTTGGTAGTAGGTTGGCAAACTAACAGAAGCATATTGCAGAGGAGTTGAAGGAATATTTAGCGCGGAAAGATCATCTATAGGATTGGCACTTTCTTTTTTGCAAGAGAGAAATATCAATGTAGCTAAAACAAAAAAAGTCAGTCTGTTATTCAAAATGAAGGTATTAAAGAAGTGAACTTACTGCATAAGACATTAACAACACCATTAAGTTACAAAACGATATGTTAAACAAAAAACCGCAGAGTTCATCCGCGGTTTGGTGGAGAATATCGGAGTCGAACCGACGACCTTCCCGATGCTTTGCATCGGGACGCTCTGCCAGTTT
>JBEDAP010000095.1:0-3216 GCA_041177705.1 Bacteroidota bacterium | reverse complement strand
GTTTACATCTCCTTTACCCAATACAACATTGGTTTCTTCATCTGCGCCACCCGTGTCGTTGCATACTGTTCCATGCTCTCTGTCTTTGAGGTGTAGCATTTTCATTCTAGAAGGATATTTTTTGATCAATGCAACCGGATCAGCGCACCCTTGTTTGACCCAGTATACATCCAATTCAAAATTCACTGTATTGGGATCTGTAAGTTTGACTAGATCGTCGAATAGGGTTCCACTGGGCGAAGGGCGAAACTCATACCCATGAGGATGATAGCAAAAATTCAACCCAGCCTCTTTCAATATTTTACCAGCTCTGTTGAATCGATTGGCTGCTTCTTCTACATCTTTCATTCCAAACTCATTTCCGTTATGTCCAATCCAAAAACATACAACATAGTTTGCCCCAAGCTTTTTAGCTTGTTCAATTGTTTTGGAAAGATCGCCATTTAAGTCGTTGTAATCTACACCGATACTCACCATTTGGAATCCCATCCCATCCAACATTTTTTTATACGTATCGATATCCATCCCGTATAAATCTCCTCCTTCCAATTCTTTGATCCCCATTTCCCGCACTTGCTTCAAGGTCCCTTTCAGGTCTTTTTTTACTTCATTCCTTACTGAATAAAGTTGAATTCCGATTTCTTGTGCCTGACTCATTACACACGAGAATATACAAGCGATTAAAAGCAGTTTATTTTTCATATTGATTTATTATTTATTGATTATAGTTTTTCTACTGCCCGGCGCATACTGTTCCTCCATGTTCTTGATTATATCTTCTTTGTAAAAAAGAACATCTTTGAATTCGCCTTTCGTATACAGGAGAGCTTGATCTGAAAAGTGCTTGGATTGCGGGTTGCCGCTCTGACCGCCTGCCAACAGTGATTTTGCTTTAATTTTTTTGCCAAATTCAACAGCACATACAAAGCTATTACCTCCATACCCATATCTTTTTTTACTTCCTTGATACGTTCTGCTGTTGTAGGAAGGTAAACTTCCCCAGGTGGATGAGGCAAAAGGACTGGGGATGCTGGGTGCGTTGTCGTTATAAACAGCTTCTAGTTTATTGTCGATCCGTTGAAATCGGTTGATATCGCCCCAAGGAACTTCCCAAGTTCCGAAATCGGATTTCAATTTTTTCAATGTTTCGATGAGTAAGTTGATTTTAGTTCCGTCCGGCATTTCTTTCAGCATGCGCGATAAATCAAACGTAAGATCAATCGGTCCGGATTTTCCTCGAACCAGCAAAGGCAGAATGCGTTCTGCCCAATGAATAGCAATGGTTGTTGCCACTGATTCTGCGGATGATCTTCGATCCCAGGCCATCAGTATTTGAATCGCTTTGCTCACATCTGCTTTTACATTATCTGCAATAGCGGTGCGGTTTGCACTAAATAAAGATGGGAGTAAAATATCAAACGCAGCAAGATAGGTATCGTATCCACTGGCAATTAAATTATTGATATCCATTTTATCCTGTGCACTGAGAATTCTGACTGCATTCACTCCTCTGAAATTTTCAAAGTCGGGTGCCATGTAGGAGGGATATTTTTTTCTGTTGATGCTTCCTGCTCCTCCGGCAGTAAACGGAGTTGAATTACAGTTTTGAATCCATCCGGATGGAGGGTTGTACAAGTGAACAGTTTCATCAACTGTATGCAATCCTTTCCAGTCTGTGGCAGAAGTTGATCCATTTTGTATGCCAGTCCAATCTATATTCGGATCTCTTTTGGGCATGAAATTTCCGTGCCAATATGCAATATTTCCCTGATCGTCTGCATAAACGGTATTGTTGGAAACATTGGATCTCAGATCCATCGTTGCTTTAAAATCGGCAAAGGTTTTTGCTTTGGTACGCGACCAGGATTGTATCAATCCATTGAGTGAACGGTTATTGGATTGCATGCTAATCCATTTATCATTCTTCAATGCCATAACAGGGCCATGATGTGTTTTATAAATGGTAAATTCTTTTTGGGCAATCCCTTTGTCTGTTTTGTATCGGATGATTGTTTTTTGTTGTTGCACTCTTTTTTCTTGTTTATCGTGCATGTAAAAAACACCGTTGTTATTTTTTACAATGGTTTCTTCGTATAGATCAGCAACATCTGCTTCACTGGAGGTATGCATCCATCCGCAATGTTCATTGAATCCTTGGTAGACGAAAAATTGTCCCCAAGTAACCGCCCCATATGTGTTTAGGCCCTCTTCACTGACCATATGTACTTCAGGTCTAAAATAAAATGTTACGTGTGGATTGATGTAGAGCATTGCATTTCCGGTTTTGCTTTTTGTTGGCGCAATCGCAAATCCATTGGATCCAATGAGCTTTTCTTTTAAGGGATGTTGAACAGCAGTCCAATCCGTTGGTAAGCCTTCGTAAAACTTTTTGATATCATTGGCGGTAAGGTCACTGGTTTGAATCGCTGAGATACTCCCATCAGTATAGGTTAATGGATACCAAGGTTTAAATTCTTTAAGTAGAGCAGGTTTTACTTGAGGATTTTTATAGAGATAAAAATTTACTCCATCTGCAAATGCATGTAAGAGTTTTTTAAGCCAGTCGGGACTAGCGTTGTAATCGTTTACGGATTCAGTAGAATCGATGACCATGCGAACCAATAAATCTTCATATATATCTTTTTCTCCTGTTACTTCGCTGGTTCTGCCCAACATGGTGATGTAATTTCTTTCAACGCGTTGAAAATCATCTTCGCATTGCGCATACATCAATCCAAAAACGCAATCAGCGTCTGTTTTCCCATAGATATGCGGCACTCCCCATTTGTCGCGTATGATGGTCACGCGTTTTGCTGTTTCTTGCCATCGGGTGATGTCGGTTTTCGATTGACTACTTACCGTGAAGGGCAGAAAAAGGAGAAAGAAAAATAATTTATTCATGTTTCTGATTGGCTTTGAATACTCTGATGAAATTTAAACCTAGGATTTTTTGAATGTCCTTTTTTGAATATCCGCGTTTTACCAATTCTTCAGTTATCAACGGCATGTTGGTTACATCGTTCAATTCACGAGGGGATGAATTGATGCCATCAAAATCTGAACCCAGTCCCACGTGATTTACACCTATTAATTGAACAATATGATCTAAGTGATCAATCAATTTGGTGAGCGAAGGACGAACACTATCGATTTCGTTTTTATATTTTTCGTGAAGCTGCAGGTTGGCGTAAAAATCGCTTGGATTTTTTTTGAGTA
>JBEDAP010000094.1:0-5304 GCA_041177705.1 Bacteroidota bacterium | reverse complement strand
GGTGGGTAAACTGATTGAAAAATCGATTGAATTGATGCTACTGGGTTGGGCCAATCGATTGGCCGGCATTGTTTTTTTTCTATTGATATATGTTACTTTTTATGCAGTTGTTCTTATTTATTTAGAAAGATTTCAGTTTATCGAACGTACTGAGGCATCTAAAAGTTTCTCCTATTTACGTGTGTGGGGATTGAAAGTCATTGAGGTCTTCCAAGAATGGTTGCCAGCACTCAAAGATTTGTTTAAACAAACATTTGAAAATTTTAAACAAGAAGGGTAGTTGTTTGTGCTATGCCGGCCAATGTCGGCCATTTTACCTTTCTTTGCTATACCCAAAACTACTAACCAAACATTCTCTTGAGAAAAGCCCATGAGTTTAGCATACGAGGTTAAGGTTGACAAGCAGTTCAAATTCATTGAGGAAGGGCAAGGTCAAACTATGATTTTGCTTCATGGTCTCTTTGGGGCCATGAGTAATTTTGCTGGAATCATTGATCATTTCAGACATACCCATAAGGTAGTAGTGCCATTGCTTCCCCTGTTTGAATTGGATTTGTTGCACACAAGTGTAGGGGGATTGGAAAAATACCTAACCAAATTCATTGATCATCGCGGGTACAATCAAATTCATATGTTGGGTAACTCATTAGGTGGACACGTTGCCTTGGTCCATGTATTGAAAGCTCCTTCTAAAATACGTTCCTTGATTTTAACAGGTAGTTCCGGTTTATTTGAAAATGGAATGGGGGATACCTATCCCAAGCGCGGAGATTATGAGTATATCCGCAAAAAAACGGAAATGACATTTTACGATCCCAAAACAGCCTCAAAAGAATTGGTTGATGAGGTATATCAGATCGTCAATGAGCGAATGAAAACATTGAAAGTGATTTCATTGGCTCGAAGTGCGATCAAAAACAATTTAGGGGATGAGTTGAAACAGATTAAAATTCCAACTTGTTTGATCTGGGGAAACAACGATAGCATTACTCCTCCGTTTGTTGGAAGGGAGTTCAATAAGTTAATTTCAAACAGCGAGCTTCATTTCATCGACCATTGTGGTCATGCACCCATGATGGAAGTTCCAGATGAGTTTAACAGGATTCTTGCAGAATTTTTACAAAAATTCAAAGATCCTGCAGCAAATTAGCCGTAATATTGGTCTATCAATTGTAACATGACCAATTGCAGTCAGCTTTCTGAACCATTTTCTCTCACTGTTGATGTCCATCAAACCGTTGAAGATGTTTTTCAATTGTTTGGAGATGAGTACGATGGATTTGTTCCCGTTTTAGAAGGCAATCAATTTCTTGGATTTATTTCAGCTCCTGAACTGGAAGATTTGGATGCATCGGTTTCGTTGGATAACGTTCAACATCTTTTGATCAAGGCTTTTGTGAAATCAAGTGACCATTTTTTTCAGGCTTTGAAAATCAGATCAAAATTTCAACTCAATCTGATACCGGTGGTGAGTGAAAAACTCGAATGGGAAGGCGTAATTAAAGAAGACCGCTTGTTGGATCAGGCTGCATCTGTATTGGGTATTACAGAAAAAGGCTCCTTGTTGGTATTGGAGATGTCTGCTTTGGATTATGCTCCCGGAGAAATCAATCGGTTGGTGGAATCCAATGATGCCATGGTAATGGGACTCAATACGCAAGTGGATCCCCAGACTGGATTTATGCAGGTTATTTTGCGAATCAATCGCGAAGATATATCGGATGTGGTGGCCTCCTTCCAGCGGCACGATTATACGGTATTGTTTTATTATGGTGAAGAGCATTATGAAAATTCACTCCAGAGCAATCTGGATCATTTGTTGAATTATCTCAACATCTGATTTCTGTCTCAGATGGATTCCAATTTAGATCCACACTCTTTTTGTTAACTTGCTTCAATGAATCTCGTGCGAAAATTCATTTCGCTTTTTTTTCTTTTTGGTGTTGTTCAGGCTCAAGAAAGCATGGAGGTCCTCCATGAAGACGATCCCATTCTAAAACGCTCCTATCTTACAGTTCGAAATGTTTACATACAGGGAAACAAAATCACAAAGCCTTATATCATCTTACGCGAATTGGAATTGAAAAAGGGCTCGGCGTATAGTATCTCTTCCATTTTAACAGGATTACAAACCAGCAGACAGAATTTGATGAATACGGCCTTGTTTGTTGATGCGCAAGTTGATTTTACCAATTGGTATAATGATTCTCTCGATCTGCGCGTAGAGGTTAAAGAGCGATGGTATTATTTTCCACTTCCCTATTTAAAACCAGCAGACCGAAATTGGAACGTTTGGTTGAATGACTACAATCTAAATCCCAATCGCGTTAATTACGGAATGAAATTCATTGGCAGAAACATAACCGGTAGAAACGATCGTTTGAATGCGTGGCTGATCAATGGCTATACACAACGCTTGGCACTCAAGTATTACAATCCTTTCTCTGATAATTCATTGCGGCACGGTTGGGGTGTTGATGTTTCTTATGCCAGAAATCGGGAGGTAAATTTCAACACCGGATCCAATAAGCAGTTGTTTTTCAAAGACCCGGATCAATTCATACGGCAGCAATTTTATTTTGGTGGATTGTATTCGTATCGGAAAGGATCGGTTACAAGGCATTATTTCAGGGCGGGTATTCAGCGTGAATCGATTGCCGATACCGTTGCAGCATTGAATCCAGAGTTTTATGGTGCTGGAGTAACCAAAGTTGTTTACCCTGAATTCCGATACACTTTGCATTACTACGATGTGGATTACATACCATATCCATTGAGGGGTAATTTGGTTGAGTTGGATCTGGTTCGAAAAGGTCTGGGAGGGAAAGTTAATCTAACGCAACTCAGTTTTACGTGGGGTAAGTACTTTAAGCTCCCCAAAAAATGGTATTGGAGTTCATTCTTGGAAGCCAACCTTCGAATTCCTTTTGATCAACCCTACTTCAATCAGTTGATGTTGGGGTATAACGATTCCTATTTAAGAGGATTGGAATATTTTGTTGTAGATGGAGTTGCAGGAGGTTACATACGCAATACCATCGGCAAAGAGTTCTTTACCTATCAATTCAAAACCGGATTATCGTCCAAGACCTATTCGACAATTCCTTTTCGATTTTATATCAAAGGGTATGGCGATGTAGGGTATGTTTATAACAAAAGGCCATCCCTCAATAATTTGCTGAATAACAAGTTCATGTATACCGGCGGGGTTGGTATTGATATTGTTACCATATACGATTTAGTATTGCGTATAGAATACAGTTTCAATCAATTGAACCAGAGTGGGTTGTTTTTACATAAGGCAGATGCCAGGAATTAGTACCTTTACTCCTCATGAAAGTAGCGGTATATAGCCGGGGAGGTCATACACTTCAATCACAGGACTTGATCAACTTGATTCATCATTTGAATCAAGCTGAAATTACCCCTGTTGTTTTCTTCGAGTTATACGATCAATTTAAATCGGAACTGGATTCAGTAGGTATTCAATTGGAATCAAATTCTATTTTTCGGGAAGCCCAAGATCTCGACGATAGTTTAGATGCACTTATTTCTTTAGGTGGAGATGGTACGTTGCTTGATACGGTATGTTTGGTGCGCGACAGACAGATTCCTGTTTTAGGAATCAATTTCGGTCGACTTGGTTTTTTGGCCAGCTTAGGTAAGGAGAATCTAGAGGAAGCCGTATTGGCACTGAAGTCCAGAACCTATGTTTTGGATAAACGCGGCTTGCTTCACTTAGATTCCAGCATTCCGCTTTTCGGAAACAATTCTTTTGCGCTCAATGAATTTGTAATTCACAAGCGGGAATTTTCGCCCATGATAAAAATTCACACCTATATCAATGGTGAGTTTTTGAATACATTTTGGTCGGATGGTTTGATTGTATCAACACCAACGGGTTCAACTGGATATTCATTGAGTTGCAATGGGCCTGTGGTGTTTCCTGATAGTAATAGCTTCATCATCACGCCCATTGCGCCGCACAACCTGAATATTCGACCCATCGTGGTGCCCAACCACAACGTAGTATCTTTTGAAGTAGAAGGAAGAGTGGAAGATTTTATCTGCACGTTGGATTCGAGAAAAGAAGTGGTAAACAAATCCGTTCAGTTGGCTATTCGAAAAGAAGATTTTTGTTTCAATTTGATTCGATTGAATGAAAATAATTTCCTTCGAACATTGAGGGAAAAGCTAACCTGGGGTTTCGATACCCGAAATACAAGAGCAGCAGACGGCTCTGATAAATAGCAATTATTATTTAGGCCTTCTTTAACCTAAATTGGCTTGCAGTTGAATATTTTTGCTTGATGTTTATTCGCACACTGATTTGCACCGCTTTGGTTTTGCAATGGAGTTTCTCTACTGCACAAAACGAAGCCATTGTGCAAGAAGGTGAATTGGGTATTAGTGCTGGATTTGCTCATTATTTTGGGGATTTGAACAATCGCTCTGCATTGAAACTTCCAAGACCTGCTTTGGGAGTGTATTTCAGAAAGCAGTTTGGTAATTATGTAGCTGTTCGAATAAGTGGTCATTATGCCGAGTTGGGATATGCAGACCGACTCAGTAAAGTTGAATTTCAGCAACGCAGAAATCTGAGCTTTCAAACCGAAATATGGGAGATGGCAGTACAGGGGGACTTCAATTTTTTTGAATTTATTCCTGGCAGTCCCTATGCTATTTTCACTCCCTATGTTACGCTGGGAATAGGGACTTTCAACTATGATCCCTACGCATTTTTGGATGGCGAAAAATACTATCTCCGGAAATTGGGAACCGAAGGTCAAGGAAGCAGTATCTATCCTGATCGAAAACCTTACAGCAATCAGGCTTTTTCATTTCCAATCGGTATGGGAATAAAATATAATGTTAGAAATAATTTGAATGTGTCCTTTGAAATAAGTCACCGCTTTACCAGTACGGATTATTTAGATGATGTGAGTACAACTTATGCAGGGGATGCTGTATTTCCTCCTCAAGTCAATGGAAAATCAACCCCAGCCTATCTTTTACAGGATCGATCCTATGAAACCGGTCCCCGAATCGGTGTTGCTGGAAAGCAGCGAGGATTCAGTGAACAGAAAGACCAGTTTATCTTTGCAGAATTGGCTATTTCTTTTTCTTTCAGTTCGTATAAGTGTGCAAATCCGCGTTAGGATTTCATAACTTTGCAGACCATGTCTCTCAGAGCCCTTATTGATAACAACCGCGTTCCCCAACACATTGCCATCATAATGGACGGTAATGGCAGATGGGCACAGGAACAAGGACAAGATCGTTTGTTTGGTCACTTTCATGGAG
>JBEDAP010000093.1:0-4974 GCA_041177705.1 Bacteroidota bacterium | reverse complement strand
AAGGCAGGTACCTGCTCAGTTGTAAATCCTGTGGGAAATCCAGAACAATTGATTGTGGCCTATCCAAACCCTTTCCATAAAACCGTCACCATCCAATTTAAAACCAACGGGGGGCATACGTTGATACAAGTATTAGATGGAGCTGGTAGACTTGTTAAGATTTTACTTGATCGTGAATTCGATCCCGGAACATTCCGAATTGATTTCAATGGAGAACATCTTCCCGCAGGAATATATTACATTCGCTTACAGAATCTGGTTTTACAACAAGTGAAATCAGTACTGAAAGTCTGATGTCATTTTTATTTCAACTCTACCGCCTTCTTGTTCCTAAGCCGATTCGAACGAAAATTTTATTGAATCGTCTCGCTGAAAAAATTCCTGCATTTCATGAATCGTCTGCTGGCTATGAATCTGATGAAGAACGCAAGCAGGTAATAGATTACATTCTTCGAAAAGGGGTTGCTATTTTCCCTTATGCATTTACTGAAAAATACAAGCAAGAAGAGATTGAAGTTTTTACAGATCACTCCAACGGTCTTAAATATGTTTTACAGGATGGCAAGAGGCTGTATTTCAAGCGGAGGTGGTCGGTAAAAAGAATTCAACGCGCATACAACGATTTATGCATGGAGCAGGATCCAGATAGTCCACACCGCTATTTGTCATCGGATTTTCAATTGGATTCTAATGACGCGTTAGCGGATTGTGGCGCAGCCGAAGGTAATTTTTCACTTTCCATGGTTGAAAAAGTAAAAAAGATTTATCTATTTGAATACGACCCGGAATGGGTTGAAGCACTTCGGTATACCTTCAAGCCGTATGAAGATAAAGTTGAAATTATACCACGGTATCTATCCGATCGCAACGACAACAAAAATTGCAGTGGCGATGTATTCTTTCAAAATCGAGAAATAAGTTTTTTAAAAATTGATGTTGACGGAAATGAGCGTCCGTTGCTGAATGGATTTGCACATAAGCTTTCCGAAGTAAGTCCAATGAAAATTGCACTCTGTACCTATCATCAACAAAATGATGAAAACGAGTTCACAGAATGGTTGGTGTCTAAAGGGTATCAGGTTAAGCCATCTCAAGGCTATATGATCTTCCATTACGATAAAAAAATCAGAGCTCCATACCTTCGAAGAGCCATGATCAGAGCAAAAAAATAGAACATGGAATGGAAATTATTGAAATCAACTTACCTGTTCAAGGACTTGTGGTTTACTGTTCGAAAAGACACTTGTGAGCGACCGGATGGTAAATTGGTTGATCCCTATTATGTGTATGAATTTCCAGAATGGGTAACTGCCGTAGCACTGACCGAAGAAGGGGATTTTATTTTTGAACGCCAGTATAGACATGCAGCAGGCATGACCCTGATGGAAATACCCGGTGGTTGTGTTGATCCGGAAGATCCAACTAGGGAACAGGCTATACGAAGAGAACTTAAGGAGGAAACAGGTTATGTGTTTAAAGAATTGGAATACCTGGGTAAGACTTCTGCAAATCCCTCAACACACAACAATTGGATGCATTTCTATTTGGCAACTGGCGGTGTAAAAATTGCCGAACAAGAGTTGGATCACAACGAAGACATTGAAATTGTTTTGGTGAAATTGGATGAAGTGATTGCTATGTTGAAGCGAAATGAAATTCTGCAAAGCATGCATGCAACAGCCTTGTTTTATGCACTTGAGCGACTGGGTAAGTTGCATTATTGAAATGCAGTTCGATCTACTTCTCCCACAACAAAAATACTTCCGCAAACGACGATCAAATCATTGGATGTTGCTTTGCTTTGAGCATTCCTCAAAGCCTCATTTACATTATCAAATGATACTCCTTGTATTCCTTTCTCCTGGGCCATCTGTCTCAATTCTTCCCCTGAAAGTGCACGCGGTATATGGGCTTGGGTAAAGAGCAAATTCGCAGAAGAGGGTAGCAACGAAATGAGGGCGGTAACATCTTTATCTTTCGATAGACCTACAATCAAGTACAGTTTATTGAAACTTGTTTTCTCGAGTTGTTTCAGCAAGACCCGAAATCCATCTACATTATGCGCTACATCCAATACAACTCCAGGATTTTGTTGCAGCCATTCCCATCTTCCCATCAAGCCGGTATTTTGTTTAGACTTGGCAAAGCCTGCTTGAATGGCTTCAGCTGGGATATTCCATTTTAATTTTTGCAGTTCTACGACCGAAGCGTAGGCTGTTCTGAGGTTTTCTTGTTGATAAATACCTCCCAATTCAGATTCAAATCTCAAGGTGTTTTGATTGTTTTTATCGACCAGTGTTATGCTTGCTTTACCGCCGGCAAGGGGATCCGCTTGTGAATCCCACTCTTCTTCGGCAAAATGAATGGGTGCTTCTAGAGCCAAGGCTTTTTCAATAAATACAGATTTTGTATCTGGGTGACTGCTTCCGATAATAACAGGGATTTTTTCTTTAATGATGCCTGCTTTTTCAAATGCAATTTTATCCAAGGTATTTCCCAGCAGACTCATATGGTCGTATCCGATATTGGTAATGACGGAAATTTCAGGACGAATGATATTGGTGCTGTCGAGTCTACCTCCCAGTCCGGTTTCAATGACGGCAACATCAACTTGCTCTTTTCGGAAATGATCGAAAGCCATTCCCACGGTGAGTTCAAAAAACGAGGGTTCAATCGACTCGATGTTGGGCAGTATTTTCTCCGTAAAATCAACCACATCCTGCTGGGGGATCATTTTCCCATTTACGCGTATGCGCTCTCTGAAATCATGTAAATGCGGTGAGGTATACAATCCTGTTTTGTAACCTGCCTCTTGAAGGATGGATGCCAGCATGTGACTAACAGATCCTTTTCCATTTGTTCCTGCAATATGTATGGTTTTAAAACTACGCTCTGGATTTCCCAGCGAATTGCACAAGGCCCAAGTATTGGACAGGTCATACTTAAGTGCAGCAGCTCCGATTCTACTATACATCGGCAGTTTACTATAAAGCAATTCGAGACAGGCTTCATATTCCATAGCACAAAGATATTGTATCTTTGAACCCATGAATATGTTGCTGTGGGTGCCCATTTGGATCTTTTCCCTGATCAGTATTCTTCAACTCTTTTATTACGTCAGGTATTTTCGTCTGCTTGCCTTTTTCAAACAAAAACAACCGGAATCACGCATAGAGCATCCGGTAAGTATTGTTATCTGTGCACGCGATGAAGCTGATCAAATTGAAAACAATTTGCCGGGAGTATTGGCCCAGCGGTACCGTTCCACCCATGAAATTGTAGTTGTTAACGACAATTCGCAAGATGATACCAAATACCTATTGGAAGGGTTGTATCGAGATTTCAAGCAACTGCATATTGTAGAACTGAAACAAGAGGCAAAACATATCCCTGGTAAAAAATTTCCTTTGTCGGTTGGAATAAAATCTGCTAAATACGAAGTCTTGCTCTTAACCGATGCTGATTGCATACCCTCCTCTGAGAATTGGGTATCCAAAATGCAAAGTGGATTTCAAGAGGGAATTGAAATTGTTTTAGGTTATGGGGCGTATAAGAAACGCAAAGGGCTGTTGAACAAAATCATTCGCTGGGATACTTTTCATACCGCTCTTCAATACCTCTCATTCGCACTGGGGGGTAATCCGTACATGGGAGTGGGTAGAAACTTATCGTATAAAAAAGAACTTTTTTTCCGTCAGAAAGGTTTTGCCGCTTTTCACCATTTGCCCGGAGGAGACGATGATTTATTTATCAATGCGTGTGCCAACAAAGAAAATACAGCTGTGGTTGTTGATAAAGATGCATTTACCTTGTCTACACCCGCACGAACCTGGTCGGAATGGTTTAAGCAAAAAGAAAGACATAATTCAACAGGACGTTTTTATAAATCCAAACACCAACTGGCGTTGGGACTTTATTTAGGTTCTCATTTTTTATATTACCCTTCCTTGATTGCTGCTTTATTGACATTTGATTGGAGATGGGTGGTTGGTATGTTTTTTATAAGGATGATTGTTCAGGGTATTGTTTTTTATAAATCCATGACCAAGTTAAACGAGCGGGATTTATTTGTATTTTATCCGCTTTGGGATTTTTTCATGTTTTTTTATTACCTCATTTTCATGTCTTCTGCATGGAAAAAGCCTAAGTCGACATGGAACTGATACTCAAATACTTTGCTGATTTTTCTAGTGAGCAAGTTGCGCAATTCGAAAGACTACAGCCTGTTTATGAAGAGTGGAATCAGAAAATTAATGTCATTTCCCGAAAAGACATAGGCTTGTTGTACGAGCGACATGTATTGCATTCCCTTTCCATCGCTGCAGCTTTCCCGATGGAAGATGGACTTGAACTTGTCGACATTGGCACCGGTGGTGGGTTTCCTGGCTTGCCTTTGGCCATCTACTATCCGAATATTCAGTTTCATTTGGTCGACTCCATCGCAAAAAAATTGAAAGTAGTGGAAGCAGTTGTTCAGGATTTAGGCTTAACCAATGTTTCCTTTGAGCACAATCGAATTGAGAACGTGAAGAACCGAAAATTTGACTTTGCCATATCCAGAGCAGTCGCTCCACTCAAAGATTTATGCCAATGGGCCAAACCTTTATTGACGTCAACGCATAAGATGGACGAATTAAAAAATGGACTCATATGTTTGAAGGGGGGTGATTTGGCAGAGGAGATTTCACTTTCAGGAGTAAAGCCATTTGTGCAAGAAGTTTTTCAACTCTTCCCGGAAGATTATTTCAAAGAAAAGTATGTACTTTATGTTCCGTTAAAGACATGAGTACTTCCCCCCATACTATAAAAGTTAGTTTAGTTGAGGACAATCCATTTGTGCTAACTGCAATTGAGCAGATTTTAATTGGCAGCAAAGAGTTTCAATTGGTTTCTATCTACGCATCTGCGGAAGAGGCAGTTAAAAAAATTCCTAAAGACAATCCTGATGTTGTATTGATGGATATCAATCTTGGA